>JANNAO010000561.1:0-5295 GCA_031384405.1 Verrucomicrobiota bacterium
CAAAAAAGCCGGGGCCGCTTGGTTGCCGGATCACGCAGACCGAATCGCCCACCTCCGAGTCCTTCGCGCCAACCACCAATGGCTCTCCCTTTGGAATTAGCCTCACCCGTCTTTAATCACACCCCTCATCGCGAAACGCCAAGATTAGAATACAGGTTGCTCAACGACTCATCCTGCAACTGCGCGTAGGTCAGGTTGGGATCAATGATCTTGCGACCCATGATTTGCTCCAGCGTCGCCTGTGAATAGACCGGCTTGGCGGCAGCGGTGGACTTGGTTCCGTATTCGCCGAGGTTCGACGCGAAAATTCCAGCCGCGCTGAACGGAAGAAAATCTTCATAGCGCAGCCCCTCGACCTGCGCGTATCCAAGCCGGACAAGTTCGTTCGCATTGCGGGTTTGTATCCGCTGCTGACGTCCGGCCTCCACGCCCTTCGCAGTGGCGCAATAGATTCCATAGACAAGACCTTGATCGAGCAATCCGGCCAGTGTCTTTGGAAACGCGGCAAAACATTTCGCGTAGGCTTGTTGGTAGCCTTCGTAATCGCGCTTGATGAAACCCGGATCGGTTTCGCGAACTTTGTCGGCGTTGACGAGACACGCATCGTAGAGAGCGCGGCCTTTGGGCGTGGTGGCGTAAAACCGTTGTTCGATTTCGCCGAAGCGCGCGGTGTGCTTCGCTTCCACGGTCGAGCCGTCAGCCTCGCGGAATGTCACCGGCTCAGTCAAAGCCTTGTAAGAATCCTGGCGCAACAGCACCGGCGTGTCGGTGGAAGGGCCTTCCGTGAAATCTTTGAAGCCTGCGTGATTCAACTGTCGCAAACCAAACTCAGGTTGCTGCAAACGATTCATCAGATGGCCAACCAGTTCAGCGATGTCACTCTCGGAAACGTTCTCCGTCGCAAAGTTATCAATGGCGCTCCTGCTCAGATGTCTGAAGTGCAATCGCAGATAATCCCGGTCAGCAAAGTCGCAAAGAAATTCCAACGTGCGTCGAGCGCGTTGTAAAAAAATATTCGGCGTCAGTTCACCAAGACAAAACTTCATGGCCGCTGTGTAGAGGTCCATGCAAAATGTATTGGGCGTAAGATGATTCAAGTGGTGCGCCTCAAAGCACGAGATGTCCGCCGCGATTTTGAAACCCGCTGCGGACAATTCCTGATACAACCGATGATCGCGCGCCCTGCCAGTCCACTTGAAGATGCTCGTCGTCCCTTCGCGAATCAAAGCGCGGGCGTCATCCCAACTGAGTCCGCCGTCGCTCTCACTCTTTTGAACCAGTTCCTTCGCGCGAGTTGTGAATACTTCGCGCGGTGCGAGTAAAGCTTCGATGCGCCGCTGCGTTTGCGGATCGAAATAATCCGTCATCAACAACGAAGTGAAGACGCGATGCTCTGGGTTCAATCGCGACCGGAACGCGGTGGCGATCACGGGCTGGCTTTTGCCGCCGAGATTCGTCATGTCATAAAAATTATGTGACTCAAGTCCGAAGGCAGCGAAGAACGCCGCCACGCGCCGATATTCCTCCGGCTTGCCAATGCGGATCGCGCCATGCCGCTCACCGCTGGCCTTGTCGAGTTCGGTTTCGGAAAGTTGAAAGCCTGTGTACTTGCGAGCCAGTAAAGCGCAGACGGATTGGTTGCAGGCTTTGTTGACGAGAAGTGATTTGTCGTAGAGCGGCACTTCTTTGCCGAACATTTTGGAAAGCTCGGCGAACAGCAGATTCTGCATCTGAATCTTGTCTGCAAACTTGGCGCTCATGAGATTTTCAATCGCTCAACCGCCGAACTGTATCCCTTGCGCGAGCGGAAGCTCCGTGCCGTAATTGATCGTGGCAGTCTGGCGGCGCATGTAAGCCTTCCACGAATCACTGCCGCTCTCGCGCCCACCGCCGGTTTCCTTTTCACCGCCGAACGCCCCACCAATCTCCGCGCCGCTTGTGCCGATGTTCACGTTGGCGATGCCGCAATCGCTGCCGCGTGCCGAGACAAACAACTCCGCTTCACGGACATCGTTCGTGAAAATCGCGGAGCTGAGTCCCTGCGGAACTTCGTTGTTGAACGCGATGGCGTCGTTGAACTCGCGATAGCTGATGATGTAGAGGATCGGCGCGAAGGTTTCATCGTGGACGATCTTCATATCATGCCGCGCAGCGACGATGCACGGGCGCACGTAACAACCGCCGGGATACTCCGGCCCGCTCAACGGCTCGCCACCGTAAAGAATCTTGCCGCCCTCGGCCTTCACGCGTTTCAGCGCGGCCTGCATATCTGCGACGGCTTTCTCGCTGATCAATGGCCCGCAGAGCGTTCCGGGTTCAGCAGGATTGCCGATGGAGATTTGTTCGTAAGCGGCGAGCAGTCGTTTGACAAGTGTGTCCCGGACGGTTTCGTGAACGATGACGCGCCGGGTCGTCGTGCAACGCTGCCCCGCCGTGCCGACCGCACCGAACAAAATCGCGCGGGTCGCCAGATCAAGATTCGCGCTGGGCGCAACGACGATGGCGTTGTTGCCGCCAAGCTCGAGAATGGTTTTGCCGAAGCGTTTGCCGACAACTTCCGCAACACGCGCTCCCATGCGACACGAACCCGTGGCAGAAATCAGCGGAGCGCGTTTATCCGCAAGCAATCGTTCGCCGACAGTTTGATTATCACCGACGAGCAGCGTGAAGATCGCAGGATCAACATCGTTCGCGCGGCAAACCTTCTCCGCAATCTTCGTCGTCGCGATGGCGCAGAGCGGCGTGAGGCTGGACGGTTTCCAAACACACGCATCGCCACAGACCGCAGCAAGCGCGGAGTTCCACGCCCAGACCGCGACGGGAAAATTGAACGCCGAGATCACGCCAACGACTCCGAGCGGATGCCATTGCTCCATCATGCGATGGTTCGGACGCTCGCTCGCGATGGTGAGTCCGTAAAGCTGACGCGAGAGGCCGGTCGCGAAGTCGCAGATGTCTATCATCTCCTGCACCTCGCCCTGCCCTTCGGCGATGATCTTGCCCGCTTCGAGCGTGACCAACATTCCCAAATCTTTCTTCGCAGCGCGGAGCGCATCTCCAAGTTGGCGGATGACTTCGCCGCGCTTCGGAGCGGGAACGGTTTTCCATTTCTCGAATGCTGCCGAAGCGCGTTGCATGGCGCTTTCGTAATCATTCGCCGTAGCAGTGCGGACTTCACCAAGGAGTTTGCCGTCGTTCGGGGAAAAACTTTGCAGCAACTTCCCCGATCCGCGCCATTCACCGTCGAACACGCCAGAATTCACGGCGTCAAGGCCGAGAGCTTTCAGCGCAGCGGACATGGAATTGTTCTTTGCTTTTACCTTCGAGGGTTTCTTCGCCATAACGGTTCGTTCACGGAAATTATCTACGTAACTTCGCGCACTCGTCACTCATGATCTTGAGGGATTGTTCAATGATTTCATCCGTCACATCAAGCACAGGACGCAGGCGAATGGAGCGTTCGCCGGAACGGATGACCAGCAGATCGAGTTCGTAGCAGCCGCGCCAGAACGCATCGCGCGTGGCGGCGTCGGGCAGATCGAACGCCAGCATCAGGCCACGACCGCGCGGTGCGGTGACGATGGAATGTCTGAGAGCGAGCGCGTGCAAACTGTTGAGAAAAAATTCACCTTTGACGCGCGCATTCTCGACGAGCTTCTCCTGTTCGTAGATGCGCAAGTAATGCGTCGAGCGCACGAAGTCCGTGAAATTACCGCCAAACGTCGAACTGATGCGGCTCGGCAGGCGGAAGCAATTGTCCTTCACCTCATCAAGTCGCGGCCCGGCCATCACACCGCACACCTGCGATTTTTTACCGAACGTGAGCAGGTCGGGAACAACACCGTGATGTTCACACGCCCAGCGTTTCCCAGTGATGCCCATGCCGGATTGAACTTCGTCAAAGATGAGCAGCACATCATTCTCGTCCGCGATCTTGCGGAGAAGCCGCAAAAACTCTGGGCGGAAATGATTATCGCCGCCCTCGCCTTGGATCGGCTCGATGATGATCGCGGCGATGTCCACGGCTTTGGCAGCAAGCACATCGCGGATTTCTTTCTCGGCAATCTTTTCCTTCGCGATGACATCGGCGAGGCGTTCCTTTTCCGGTAGAGCGAAGTTCAACATCGGTGTGCTGACGCGCGGCCACGGGAACTTGGCGAAGTGCTGAACCTTGCGCGGATCGGTGTTCGTCAGACTCATCGTGTAGCCGGAGCGACCGTGGAACGCGTGTTTGAAATGGATTATCTCCGTGCCGCGTTCACCATGACAGGCAGCGATGTTCTTGCGCACCTTCCAATCCATCGCGGCCTTGAGCGCGTTCTCGACCGCAAGCGCGCCGCCATCAATGAAAAAGTAGCGAGGCAATTCCGGCAGCGCGATGACGCGCGCGAACGTCTCGACGAACGTGGCGAACTGCGGCGTGTAAACATCGGCGTTGGCGACTTTGACTTTTGCCGCGCGCAACAAGTCCGCCTGAACCTCCGCGCGACTGAAGTGCGGATGATTGTAGCCGATGGGCTGTGACGCGTAGAACCCGTAGAGGTCAATGAACTCCCGCCCGCTCGACGCATCCACAAAATACGATCCCGAACTCTTGTCCACGTCGAAGATCAGCTTGAAGCCGTCCACAAGGATGTGTTGCTCGAGCGTGGAGAGAACCTTTGCGGGCGGAACAAGCCCCGATCTGATCGAAGATTCTGACCGTCCTGATTGGTGGATTGTGTCGGTGATTGTCATATCTCCATCCGGCTGCGCGCCTGTGAAGCGACGATAGACTTGCTGACTTTTGCATCAAGTGAAATCACTGAAAACGCCCGTCGTGCGACTTGAAATCTTTGGGGACAGCAACTGTCCCCTGTGCTAGATGGCTAGCGAATTCGGCTGTCTGTTTCCGCTCAACTCACTCCTTCTTACAATTCTTTTTTATGAACACCCTTAAGGAATCGGGATCGGTAGCAGTCCAAACAAGACCACAACTCAAACACGCGTAAGCATCCACTGGGACACCACCCTCCAATGTCATGCTTAAAAATTTCAAACTGTCTGGCTTGAAGATCGGACGATGCGTCCCGCTAGTTCCCCATTGCGACATCGCACCCGTGGCGATGTCGCGGCTTTTGCAACAGTAACATTCGTTCATATAGGTTTGTGTTGTATGACAACAAAATTCAGTCACTGAAACACCTTCTTCAGATACGCCGTATTCGCACTGAAATTCTTCTTCACGTTGCGCGGGTCATTGGCATCGCGGGAGCGTTCGACCACGAGCCAGCCGTTCCAGCCCATGTCGTCAAG
>JANNAO010000479.1:0-2560 GCA_031384405.1 Verrucomicrobiota bacterium
CATCGGTTCGAGCCTCCGCACGGGCGGCGCGACGAACGCCGACAGTGGATTCTTCGCGGGCACGATGGATGAAGTCCGCATCTGGAGCGTCGCGCGTTCGGCGGCGCAGATCGCGTCGGATTACAACCGCCAGATCACAACCAATTCGCCCGGACTCATCGCGCGTTGGTCGCTGGATGATGGAACAGGCACGACGGCGACGAACAGCATCGGCGGCGGTGTTGCCGGCACTCTGCTCAACGGCCCGGTGTGGGCTGCGGGTTATCCGTTCCCGGTTCCGTCCAACGCGCCGCCCGTGCTGCCGGTGGTTGTCACGCCGACGAACAACGCATCCGGCGTTTCATCGAACGCGAATCTTGTGGTGACAGTTTCTGATCCTGAATCGGCGGCTCTCACGGTGACGTATTACGGTCGCGTGGCGAACGGTGCGCCTGCGCCCGGCCCGGATTTCACGTTGCTCGCGCTGCCGGACACGCAGCATTACACCGCTGGAATCAACGGCGGCATCCCGGACATGTTCACCAACCAGACGCAGTGGATCGTGAACAACCGCAGCGCGCGCAACATCCAGTATCTCGCGCAGCTCGGCGATTGCGTGCAAAACGGCGACAACGGCGGGAACGACGTGCAATGGCGCGTGGCGACGAACTCGCTTTACCGCCTGGAGAATCCCGCGACGACGTTGTTGCCGGAAGGTCTGCCTTACGGCATCGCCGTCGGCAATCACGACCAGGGCGCGACGGGCAACGGCGATCCGAACGGGCCGACCGTGTTCTACAACCAGTATTTCGGCGAGGCGCACTTCGGCGGCTACAATTATTACGGCGACAATTACGGCACGAACAACGACAACCATTACGATCTGTTCAGCGCGAGCGGCCTCGACTTTATCGTGGTCTATTTTGAATACGACGCGGCGATGACGACGAATTCGCCGGTGCTCGCGTGGGCGAACAGCGTTCTCGCAACGAACCAGAACCGCCGCGCCATCGTGGTGAGCCATCACATCATCAACGCCGGATTCAACGCCACGTTCAGCACGCAAGGGCAGGCACTTTACGACGGACTTAAGGGCCAGACGAATCTGTTCCTCATGCTCTCCGGCCACGTCAGCCCCGAGGAAGGCCAGCGCACGAATGTTTATCAGGGCCGCACGGTCTGGTCGGTGATGACGGATTATCAGGGGCGCGCGGGCGGCGGCAACGGCTGGTTGCGCCTGTATGAATTCTCGCCGTCGAACAACGTCATCCGCGCGACGACGTATTCTCCGTGGTTGAACCAGACGGAAACGGATACCAGCAGCCAGTTCAACATCGCCTACAACATGACCACGGCGAATCCGTTCACCGTTCTCGGCACGGTCGGCGGCGTCGCTTCCGGCGCGAACGCTTCAATGACGTGGAGCAATCTTGCGCCCGGCGTGCAATACGAATGGTATGTGACCGTCAGCGATGGCTCGGGCATCACGACTGGCCCGGTGATGACTTTCATCACGTCGAGCAACACGCCGCCGACGCCGCTCACTGTGACAATTAATAATTCGAGTCGCAGCTACGGGTTCACGAATGAGCCGCTGTCCGGCACGCTCACTGGTGTCACCAATGGCGATAACATCACAGTCAGTTTCACTGCTGCTGCGACCACGAACAGCCCTATCGGCGTCTATCCGATCTCCGTCGTGTTCAACGATCCTGGCAACCGACTGCCCAACTACATCATCACCACCAACGCGGGTTCATTGACGGTCACGCAGGCCACGCTTGCGATCACAGCGGATGCGAAATCGCGCGGCTACGGAGCGGCGAACCCAGTGTTGACCGGCAGCATCAGCGGCATCCGCAACGATGACGACATCACCGCGAGCTATTCCACGACCGCCACGACGAATAGCCCTATCGGCAACTACGCCATCATTCCAGCGGTGTTCGGCGCGTCATTGAGCAACTATGTGGTTACACTGAACCCCGCGTTGTTGACGGTGAACCCCGTGATCTTGACCGCCACGGCAGACAATGCGTCGCGCCATTACGGCAACACGAATCCTGTTTTCACCGGCACGCTCACCGGCGTAATCGCAGGCGACGACATCACCGCCAGCTACAGCACGATTGCCACTATCGCCAGCCCTGCTGATACCTACGCAATCACGCCGTCACTGAACGATCCGAACAACAAGCTCCCCAACTACACGGTCACATTGACTAACGGCACATTGACGATCATCCCGCTTGTTCCGCCGACGATCAGTTCGATTTTTCAAACGCCCGAGGGGAACATGCACCTCATAGTTAATGGCACAGCCAGTCAGTCGTATCACTTGCAAGTGACCGCAGATTTGGTCGCACCAACGTGGATCAACCTTTTGACAAATACGGCGAACGGATCGGGCGTGGTCGAGTTCGACGACTTGAGTGCCACGAACCACATGAGTCGGTTCTATCGAATTTCCACGCCATAACCCGGCGTTGAATCAAGCCGCCGATGGGGGCGCTGGCGGCTTGCGACTGGCCTGTTCATACCAATTCTCTCCGGTATGGGCAGGCCAGCTCATTTTTGAGTT
>JANNAO010000498.1:0-2504 GCA_031384405.1 Verrucomicrobiota bacterium
TCTTTGAGCGTCACGGCGGCTGCGCTTGCGTCTTCGTTGACGACGATGTCCACGAAAGAGTTCTTCGCAGTTTGAACGATTGAACCGGGCTTCAGGATCGTGCCGACCTTGAGCGGCTCCCAGATTTTCTTGCCCATCGAGTAGCGTGCTTCGCCTTTGATGCGAACGACTTTGCCCGTGCGGGCGGCTGCGGTTTCTGCTCCAGCGGGAGCGATCAAGGCGAGTGACACTACGGCTGCCATCAACCAAGTGAGGGTTTTGTTCATCGTTTTCATAAATGTTATCGGTTGCGAGACAACGTGACTTTCAAGCGCAGTTTAGGATTCGAGCGGGGACTGTCAACCGAATTATCAACACGTCTTTGCGCTGGATTATCCGGGGCTTTATCCGCCAAGCTGGTCGTCCGCCTTTTTGATTGGCTGGAACTATGAGCGCAAACACCGATAGCCCGTCTGCAATTCCCGGACCACCAGTCCGCTGGATGGTTTTGACGGCTGCGTTGATCTACGGCTTTGACCAACTGACCAAGCTCCTCGTCCTGAAATCGCTCGGTCAAGGCCAGGAAAAGGTTATTGTGGACGGTTTTTTCCGGTTTGTTCATTGGGTTAATACTGGCGCATCGTGGAGTTTGTTTCGGGACAACAATTCCACCTTGGCGGTCGTCGCCGGAGTGGCGTTCGTGGGATTGATCCTTGCGCGAAAACATTTCAGCACTCACACGCTGGCGGGACAACTCGCCTTCGGCATGGTTCTCGGCGGCATCGCGGGCAATCTTACAGACCGCATCATCCCCTCCCGCCAGCACGTCATTGATTTCCTCCGCTTCTACGTGGACACGGCGAATGGCGAGGTCGGTTTTCCCGCGTTCAACATCGCGGACAGCGGCATCTGCGTGGGTGTGGCGATGTTGTTTTGGGTGACGTGGCAAACGGAACGAGCCGCCAAGGGTAGTTGCAAGATTGAAAGTTGAAGGTTGCAAGTTATGAACCTCAACCGCGCCTTCACCTGCAACAATTAACCTGTAACTCACCTTGATGTCGCTTCGCACTGAAACCCTGCTCATCGAACACTCGCATCCGGGTGAGCGGCTCGATGCTTTTCTGCGACTCAAGTTCCCTGCCCTGTCGCGCGGCGCGATCCAACGGCTGATCGAAGAAGGCCACATCACCGTTAACGCCAAACCCACCAAAGCCACTCACACTCCGCGAGCCGGTGAAGTCGTGCGGATTGAAATTCCCGAAGCCAAACCCGCCGAAGCCAAACCCGAAGACATCCCGCTCAAAATCATTTACGAAGACAAGTCGCTACTCGTGTTGAACAAACCTCCCGGCATCGTCGTGCATCCGGCGGCGGGCAACGAGGAACACACGCTCGTCAACGCGTTGCTCCACCACTGCAAAGGCGGACTCAGCGGCATCGGCGGCGTCGCACGACCCGGCATCGTCCATCGGCTCGACAAGGAAACCAGCGGCTGCCTCGTCGTCGCCAAGAACGATGAGACACATGCCTCGCTCTCTGCGCAATTCGCCGGGCGCACCGTGGATAAATTTTATCTCGCCATCCTTTGCGGTGAACTACTCCGCACCGAAGGAAACATCCGGGCCGCCATCGCGCGCCATCCCACGCACCGCAAACGCATGGCCGTGCGCGAGGAGAGCGATGGTCGCGCCGCGCACACCGGCTATCGCGTCATCGAACGCCTCAACCAAGCCACACTGGTCGAGGCGCAATTGTTCACGGGTCGCACGCATCAGATTCGCGTTCACTTCCAACACCTCGGCTTTCCGGTTGCGGGCGATTCCACCTACGGCCCGCGCCAGACGAAAAAGCTGGAGGAATTGACGAGCTACAAAGCCCCGCGCGTTTTGCTACACGCCTTCAAGCTCTCCTTCACCCATCCGCGCACGAGCAAGATCGTCCACTTCAAAGCACCGATCCCGGCGGACATGGAAGAGGCGTTGAAGTTTCTGCGACTGGATTAAATTCCAGAACCCACCTCACTGCTTTTTGAGTTCAGCCCACAACGGTTTCAGATCGTCGTCCGCGAGAGCCATGAATCGAATCTCTTTTTCGCCGCCGATTTTGGATGCGCGTTTCAACCACTGCCGCGCTTCGTCCAATTGATTCAACTGACACGCGTAGCAGGCGAGATTGAACGCGATGACCGGCTCGTTCGGAAATGTGTCTGCGGCGGGTTCGAGAAATGCCAATGCCTTTTCCAATCCCCCACTCTTCGCGCGACGCAACGCATACGCACAATGCAGCCAGCCCGCAGCGTCGTCCGGCAACGCGGTGATGATCTCCTGCGCCGTCACAAGCGCGGCGTCCCATTTCTTTTCCTCGGCATCGAGACTCCAACGCAAATTCAACACGAGCGGATGACGCAAGTTTTCCTGCGAGATCACCGCCAGTTCCGCGCGGGCCTCGACGCGATTGCCCAGTTCAAGCCAGCCGACCGCCGCGTTGTAGTGATGGGCGTCCGGCGTGAGCAGCGGTTTCATGCG
>JANNAO010000546.1:0-11182 GCA_031384405.1 Verrucomicrobiota bacterium
CCGAAAACTTACTCTTGAAGAATTTTGTCTCACACCCCTGTCAGGTTGCTGGCATTGATCGGACTACTGATTATTGATGAGTTCGGATAAACTGTAAGGTTGCTAAAAGAATGGGTCGTGGAGAAGTTCGCGCCGTTAGTCACCACGCCGTTGAATACCCCAGGAGGAGTTGCGTTGGCCATTGAAGTAAAACCTCCAAGTTGACCGCCATTATCCACCAGCACAAACCCGGTCGCGGTGTTGCCGGAGTATGAGTTGAAATAGATTGTACCCGCACCGCCGGGGTAATTGGGATGACCGGGTAAAGCACCGCCTCCGTATGCCGTAATCGGACCGGTCAACGTGTTGGTATTGCAATAAATTGCTATTCGTCCGCCGCCACCACCGCCACCCACACCATCCCCGCCATTCGCGGAGATGCTTCCAGTCCCAGCAAGAGACCTGACATTTAGACGAACGCTTCCACCCGAACCGCCTCCATTCGGGGAGTGCGTTATAGTTCCATTGCTTGTAGCAAGACCTGGTGGCGCCATAATTCCATCTGCGCTGATCAGCCCGTCCAATTGCATCGTTCCACCACCGCTGACAACAATAACACCGCCTCCATAGGGAATATTTCCACCGAAGAAATACGACCCTCCAATGCTACCTGCTGAATTGGGTTGCGAAGTGCTTCCGTAAGTGATCGCCGTTGATGATCCGAACATACTGCCTCCTGATCCACCGTAACTTCCGCCCGACACCGCCGTGCTGTTTCCATTGCCAGCACCGCCCGCAGAAACTCCGTTCATGTTTATCCCGGCCATGTGCTCAATGCTGACGTGCCCAGTGATGGTCAACGTCATGGTGGATGATGTGAGTCCCACCAGCCATGAGTTGGATTTGATAGTCAGATTGCGCGAGAGAAACGATGCGCCTCCAACAAGTTTTCCACCGCCTTGGACTGTCACTGAGTCATAAGCCGTCGCACCCGAACTGGTGGTCGCTCCTTGAAAACCTCCGTTGTCCACAATCAGGTTGCCGAGACTGGGCGCGGGTTTGAGATAAATTGTGCCCGCACCACCTACATTTGTGGTGGCATTGCCACCGGTCGCTTGAATGACTCCTGTAAAACTGTTGGAAGCGAAATAAATTGCGATCCGTCCTCCGCCACCACCGCCTCCCGTTATGTGGCCATTCCCGCCGTTTGCTTGAATGTCTCCACCTCCCTCGAAACCTTGGGTTATGATGTACACAGAACCACCCGAACCGCCGCCAGCGTTTGCTGTCGTGGCAGAAGTAGCGTTGACCGCGATCAAACCGTTAACTGCCAATCTTCCTCCCACTGCGAGTCTGACCGCCCCACCGCCTCGTCCACCGGCACCAGACAAACCGCCTCCGCCGCTCCCAGCTAGGATAGGTGCAGTCATCGAACCGTATTCAGCACCGCCGGTGGAACTAAAGGCTCCCAACATGACGGACGCTCCGCGCCCTCCGTGACCGGCACCACTGCTGCCTCCACTAATGTGTTGACCAGCTCCACTGCCCGATCCGGATGCAGACCCCGCGCCGCTCGCGAGAATAATTCCAGTCGGTTCAACCGTGATGTTCCCACTGGTAGTGATGAACAGTTGACCAGACACAGGAGGTAGCAAAGTGGAGTTCGATGAAATCGTCACGCTGGCCGCAGTCCAATTGCCGAAAGGAACAACCGACGCGCGACCACTGATAAGAACATTGTCAGAAGAAGTAATCCCAATGAGCGTATTCGTCCCAGCGCTCCCGCCGTTGTCCACGCGCAACAAGCCCGAGCTTGTCGTCGGCTTGGTGTAAACAGTTCCCGCCCCGCCAGCTTTCCAACCCAATCCACCGAAAGCTGTCGCCACGCCTGTGAAGTTGTTCGTGTCGCTGTGGATCGCAATGCGTCCGCCGCCACCACCGCCGCCGTGGATGGGTTCGCCGTTGCCGCCGTTCGCGGTGATCGTGCCTGCGCCGCTCACGGTTTGTGCGGTGATCCATACGCTGCCGCCGCTGCCGCCACCGGAACGACTGTTCGTGGCATTCGCGCCATTGGCGGAGATGACACCTTCAATCAACGCGCTGCCGCCGATGACAAGTTTGATCGCACCGCCGCCTGCGCCGCCAATACTGGTCGCGCCTTGTCCACCGCCGCTGCCGAGCGTGATGGGTTGATCAAAAACGCCGTAACAATTTCCGCCCAGCGCATTGCTGCTGCTCAAGCCGCCATAACCGCCGTGTCCTGCGCCTGCGCCGCTTTGCGGACTGCCCGCTTCGCCGCCGTTGCCCGTGCCTGTGTTGCCATCGAACCCGCGCCCGGCAAGATTGATCGCCCCGCCGGATTCCACCTGGAGATCGTTGGTGAGGGTGAGGCTCAAGCCGTTTGAAGACGCGGTATGCGTCAGGGTTCCGCCCGTCGCCAGCCGGAGGGAATTGAACGCGTGCCCGCCATCAATCGTCACGGTGCAGTTGCTCACCACCACATCCTGCCCGTCGTAGCTGGTGTCGAGCGCGCCGATGCTCGTGTCCGTGGTGAACACCACCGCCACAGCAGGCGTGAGGCTAATGGCGGCAAAGAAAAGCGCGAGGCAAACGCGCGGTAGGAGTTGCGCTGGAGTTTTCATGGGTTTGTGAGGGGACGTCTTTCTGGCTGAAGGTGATTCAAGCACAGGAGCAGCGTGCCGCACAGGGAAAATTGCCGAAAGTTTTAACTGCGGATAACAACCCCGGCGGAGGGAGGGACAAATGGATGATTGGATTGATGGATGATTGGATGATTGGATTTGCTATGCGCGGAAGCCAAACCATCCACTTATGGTTCTTCGCTATTTTCGGTGGAGCCACGGATTGGATAGACGCGGCAACACGGGCTTCCCTCGCCCCATCGGATGGGGAGATGGATTGAGGGCACTGCCATTGAATTAAGGGCGAACGGACGGATTTGGATTAAAGCCAAAACTCATAAACTCAAAAGAAACCGGGTTCTTCCGACTTTTTGAGTTTTTGAGTTTCGGCTTATTTCAATGGCAGTGGGGATTGAGGGTGAGGGGAAAGGCATGGCAATGGGGATGGCTCACGAACAGTCATCCGAGTGCGCCAGCAGAGTTTGGAAGCGCGTTTTGTTATTACGTCTTGACCCCTCACCCCGGCCCTCTCCCCTTCCGAAGGAGAGAGGGAGAATTCTACTCCGCCGCTCGACATTTGCTTACCGTCACTTTGCGGATCCACTGAATACAGCGAAGAACCCCACTTATCCACTTATCCATCAATCCACCAATCCATCAACCCTCACCTGCTTCCGATCCGCGCTGGTGGCCGCGAAGCTATCGGAGCGGATCGCTCACGCCGTCACGTTCATGCTCGACGATAGTTTGCTGCGGATCAGATGCGCCACGGCTTTCACGGCGAGTTCGATGGGGAAGATCGGTTTGGCGATGAGATCGTTCGCGCCGACGAGAATACTTTTGGCGCGACTTTCAAAATCCCCGTGCGAGGTGACGTAGATCACGGGCGTGGTTTCGTAGCCGGGCAGTTGGCGCAAATTCCGGCAGACCTCGAACCCGCTCATGTGCGGCATCTCCACGTCGAGCAGCACGAGATCGAACGGTTGTTTGGCGAGCAACTCCAGCGCGGCGACCGGATTCTCCACGGAGCGTGCGGTCAATCGCGCACGACTCAACGCCGCGAGCGCGATGCGATTGGCGAGCGGGTCGTCATCCACGACGAGGACTTCCGCTGAGAAATTTTCCATGCGACGTCCCGCGCGCGCGTTTTCCACGAGCAAGCCGAGGAACTCAACAGCGGAAGAGATCGTCCGCGCTGTGGAGGGGTTGATGAATTGAGGTTTCTCGACCAGCTCAAACAACAACGCCTCCAGCGCGCCGCTCATCAATGCGACGTGGTGACAGCGCGCCGCTGACGCCGCACCCGCCATGTGGTGAACGTGACGGCAAAGCTCGGCGAGATTTCCGGTGCGTCCTGATGCTGCGGGGTCTTGGGCGAACTCGGCGGAAACTGTGCGCAAGTCCGTGAATTCCGCCGCGACATTTTTCAGGAAGCTTTCGCGCGCGTCATCCTTGGCCACCGAGGTATCGGGCGTCACCGGGGCGGGCGTTGGGGAATTGTTTCCGCTGAAAACCTGATTCGCGAGTTCCAGCATCTTGGCCGGAGTGCAATCTCCCTTCACGATGGCGTGGGCGACGCCGAGTGAATTGACCGCGCGCACCTGATCGCTCATGAAAGAGTTTGTGAGGACGGCGACGGGAATCTTGGCGAGCGCGGGTTTGCCGCGCATGTATTTGATCACGTCCACGCCGGTGAGTTTCGGCATCATCAAGTCCAACACGACGAAGTCTGGCTCGTAATTTCCCAGAAGTTTGATGGCGTCCAATCCATCATTCGCCGTGCGCACCTCAAATCCGGCGGCGGCCAGCTTCTTCCGGTAGAGTTCCAACACCAGTGCATCGTCGTCCACCAACAGGATTTTTTTCATGGAGTTCCTAGGTTTTGATCGGTGCGCCGGGGAGATAGACCGAGAATGCCGTCCCCTCTCCGGGCGCGGTTTTGACGTGCAATGCGCCGCCGCTTTCCTTGACGAGCCGCTGCACGATGTTCAATCCCAAACCTGTTCCCATCCGCGCGTCTTTGGTGGTGAAGTAGGCTTGAAAAATCTTGGGCAACACTTCGGGCGGAATCCCCGGCCCGTTGTCGCTCACGGTCAATCGCACGAGCGGCGCGATGTTCTGAAAATTTTCCACGTTCAACAACCGCTCGCCCGGCGCGTCTTTGAACGCCTTCAGGTCGAGCGGCTCGTTCAATGATTCTCCGCTCACCTGGACGCGATGCGGATGCGGAGAGGCTTGAAAGGCGTTGACCGCGAGATTGAGTAACATCTGGATCACGTCCGTGCCGTTGAGTTTCACGGCGATGTCCTGCGTGAGCGGCTGAACATCGAACTCGTTGTTCTGCTGGCTCGGATGCACGCGCATAAGGTGTTCGAGATCGGTGAGCATTTGATTCACGCCCACGCTGGCGTATTCGCCCGGCTGTTTGCGGAGGAAACTGAGGTAGCGGCGCGAAATCTCGATGCAGTTCGTGACCTGCCGCGTCATCGTGCGCAACCGATCCTTCGTGAACGCCAGTCCTTCCGCATCGAGCGTTTCCGCCGGGCCGATGCGATGATTGATCAACTGGAGAAAACCGGAGATAACTGTGAGCGGGCCGTTGATGTCATGGATGATGCTGGCGTAAATATCTCCACGCGCCTGCGCCATCTGGCCTTCCACTTTTTCATTCTGCAACTCGTTGAAGAGCTGCTGCAACTTCTCGTTGTTGTTGAGAATCTCGGTGTCAAGCGTGCGCCGCTGCATCGCGCTGGCGACGGCGTTTCGCATCGCACTGATCTCCCACGGCTTGTTCAAATAGTCGCACGCGCGCAGCTTGAGCGATTGCCGGATCGTGTCCGTCGTTTCAAACGCCGTGACCATCACCGCCTCAACCGTGGGATCGAGAAATTTGATCCGCTCCAACACATCCACGCCGGACATGCCGGGCATCCGGATGTCCAGCACCGCTACGTCAATCTTGTGCTTCTGCACGATCTCGATGGCCGCTGGCCCGTCCGCCGCCATGTGGATGTCGTAATTATCTTTCAACGCCATCTTCACGGACAAGCGCGGCCCATCCTCGTCGTCCACAACGAGAATGACGCCTCGCTTTTGAGGCGTTGCAGTCTGAGATGTTGCGTCAGCGATCATGTGCGTGCGAAAAACTTCTGAATATCCAGCCGCTCGTATGTTTCATCTGCGGCTCTGGGCGAATCCTAGCCGACAACACTCGACGGACAAGCGAAAATCTGGCGCGAACTTGTAGGCGACGACGTAAGGAGTCGTCCGTGCCGAAAACTAACCAACCAAGCACTCCTCACGTCGTGCCCTACAAGTCCGGAGACCTCGAAGCGCGTGTCTCACTCAAACCGCACCCAACTTGTCGCCGTCTTGTATCTCCGGCCTAGCGTGTCTTGCACCAGCGCGTAAAACGGATGTCGCCCCACTCCCAGCGCAGCACCTGACACGGCGAACGTCCCGCTCGATTGATTGTTCACCGTGCCCAGTGCGCCACCCGTGCTGTAAAGCGTGATGCTCGAAATAGCGTTCGTGTTCGCAGTCACGGCGATCTGGTAGTTGCCCGAAACAGAATTCGTCGCCGCCAGATCAACCAACGTGAGGTTCGCGGACAGCGGAGTGTTTTGAACTCGCACCGAAATCGTCACGCGTGTCTGTGTGCGGACGCTGCTTCCTTCGTAAGCCACCGCAGTCAGTTCATAGAAGCCATCGGCGAGCGCTGTGGTGTTCAGCGAAATCCCGCTGCCAAGCAAAGTCGCGCCCGTGGTGAAATAAAGATGATTGCGCGGCTGGAGATCGGTGAGGTTGTCCGTGAGCGTCACCGAAGTATTTGGCAACGTGCCCATCGAACTGCTGGTCAAAGCCGCTCGGACTCCTGCGGCGGCAAGTCCCGGACTGCGCGCGAGAAGATTGGCCGAGGGATTCCCGAAGCTGGGAATGTTGAAGTCCTCCGCCACCACGCCATCCGCGCCAGCGAGATTTGGTTCCGCGTTGATCAAGTTCACCAGATTGGAAAGCACCGTTCCCGGAGACGGCCCGGCAGTCGGGTTCGTGTAGGTGACGACGACGACTGCGCCATTTGTTTTCGTGACGGTCAATCTCAACCATGTTCCAGCCTGCACCGAACCCGCCACCGCCAATGCTTTGATGCCTCGCGCAGGCGAATCCAGAAACGTGGGTCGCGCTGCAAGGAACGTCGTCCGCGCGGACGCCGTGCCGATAGTTGTCGTGAATGCTGGATTGTCTGACACGAGTTGATTCGCGGAAGGATCGTTTGTGACTCGGAGATTGTTCGGTGGCAGCGGGCGATTTCCACCCGTGAAACGCAACTCCACGCGATCACCAAACGCCTGCGCCGCCGTGCGAGTCACGTTGCTGTTCACAGGAGAATTCATCGTGGCGGCCAGCGCGATGGCGAGAGTCGTGAGCGTGGCGTTCGCCGGAACTGTCTGTGTGATGGTCTGCGTGCCGAGTCGGACGCTGATCTGATTGCCAGCAGCGGGCGTCACATTGGTCAACGTCTGGAAAAACTTTCCGTCCACGAACAATTCGATCCGGCTCAGTGGCCGCGTGGCATCAGCCGCCGTGAACTGTGCAGAGAACGCCTTCGTACCGGAGATGATTTCATCCGGCGTGATGCCGCCCCAGTTTCCCGACGCAGTCACCGCGAACGGCGCGGCGAGGGGTTCGCCCACGATCAAACCTTGAAACGGAATGTCCAGGCTCTGGTAATAACACTCGGCCAGGCTGAACCCGCGCGATTGGAAGAAATAATTTTGCGGGTTCGGAAACTTCGCTGCGTTCGCCGTCGGCTCCGTCACCGTGCCGTAAGAACCCGCCGCGCCGCCGTGGATGAATGCGAGCAACGAAGTCTGTTCGTTGTAACCGAAGATCACGCCGCCATAGGACGTAAGACTGTCCGCCATCGCTCCGGGCGCGAAAACATTTGCTGGCACCGACAACGTCATCAACCCGGTCTGATAGCCGAGCAGATTCGTTTCGCCCCACATCGAACTGACGGTCTTACGGATCACGGAATAGTTGCCGCGCAGCCGGGTGTTGAACATCGCGTTGTCAAACATCGTGTAGCGGATGCGGCGGAGCGGGTCGGATGTTTTCGCCAGCACGACCGGCGCGGTGGGAAATGTGGAGTCGCTATTCACGCCTTGATCCACGAGCGTCTTCGCCTGAGCGAGAGAACCCGCAGTGAGCATCGTGGCAAGAAAAGAATGACCCTCTGCCGCCGCCGGTTTCGCATCGGCATACACGGCCTCACTGTCCGCGTAACTGTTCGTCAACATGTAGGTGTTCAATCCAGCCCCCGTCTTCAATCCATAAAACAATCCCGCCGTCGTGCCGTTGAAGATGTTGGTGTGGCTCGTCGCGAACGGGATGTCCATCGAGAGAGCGACGTAATGGATTTGATTGGTCAACCCGCGCGATGAGATCGCCGCCAGCAACGGCTGGAGCAGATTCGTCTGAAATTGCGAGCCGTCCCAGGTGGTGTTTCCGCCCGCCCACGAGATGCGAAGAATATTTTCCGGCGGCACCTCGCGACGTTCCGCGTAGTAATTTCCCAGCGCGATGGAGTTGGAACTGTTCTGATTGATGACAACGAGCGTGTTGAGTCCGCTGCCGCCCGCGAGAGCAGAACCGGTGAAGCAGTTCCACACAAGCAACATCGCCACGAGCCACAGATTCCGCAGTCCAGACACACACATAGACCGGAGTGACTTTAGCATTTGGGATGCCTTGGATTTTACCGGGTGGCTACCGGGGCGTTGAATTTTGCTCATCATTCTCGCGGTTTGAACGACGACGACTTCGCCAGTTTCTCCCACAACTCGCGCTCTGCGTCCGTCACCTGCGACGGCACTTCCACGCGAGTCACCACGATCAAATCTCCCTTGCCGCCTTCACGCAACGGCAGGCCGCGCCCGCGCACGCGCAACTTCTGTCCCGCTTGCGTGCCCGCTGGAATCTTGATGTTGACCCGCGCCTCAAGCGTCGGCACGGAGATGTTCGCGCCCAACACCGCTTCCCACGGCGCGATGGCCGCTTCGTAGATCAAGTTGTGTTCTTCCACCTCGAAGTCGGGATGCTTGGCCAAGCGCACACGCAAAAATAAATCCCCCGCTGCACCGCCGCGCGCTCCCGCTTCGCCGCGACCCGCCAATCGCAATCGCTGGCCCGCGACCACGCCGGAGGGAACTTTCACCTGATACGTCTCGGACGTGTTCGTGCGTCCTTCTCCAGCGCAAGCCACGCAACCGCGCTGGCCACGTCGTCCCGTGCCATCGCACGCGCCACACTTCACGGCATGACTCACATTCACCGAGCGCAACGATCCGCGCGTGGCTTCCTCCAACGTCACCACGATGTCGCCTTCGATGTCTGCTCCGCGTTCGGAACTGTTTTCGCGGGAGCGACCCGAACGCCCGGCGCGGCGATCTCCAAAAACCGATTCAAAGAAATCGCTGAAGCCCGTGCCATCGAATTGAAATTCTTGATCCGCCGTGCCCGTGCCGCCGCGTGCGCCGCCAAAGTTTCCCCAGCCGGATGAAGGATTGAATCCCGCGCCCTGTTTCCAGTTCGAGCCGAGTTCATCGTAACGCTTGCGTTTGGCGGCATCGCCCAGCACCTCGTAAGCCTCGTTGGCCGCTTTGAATTTTTCCTCCGCGCGTTTCTTGTCCTTTGCGACGTCGGGATGATGTTCGCGCGCGAGTTTGCGGAACGCCTTCTTGATCTCGGCCTCGCTCGCGGTGCGAGGGACGCCAAGCGTGGAATAATAATCTTTGTATTGAACGGACATCGTGTTGAACAGCCGCGCAGGTGCGGACTGGGAAAAATCATGCCTGCCGCGCGGGGATTGTCAAAGCTTGCTGCGCGGTGGGGGTATGACTGGAAGTGCCGCTCAATTGTAGCGGCAGGCATCCTTGCCTGCCGTACCCCGAAAGCATTCGGGGCAGCCCGGCGGAAAGGCATGGATTGACGTGAGCCGTTGGTAAAACAGAATGCGTTACGAGACAACAACGCAAATTCCGGGCGGCAAGGATGCACGCCCTCTACGGCAACCAAGGATGGTCGCCGCTACTGTGCGGCAGTTCCAGTCACACCCACGCGGTGGGCTTACAAACCCACAATCGCCGGGTCGCCGTAAAGCGTAAAGGACGCACCCGCCCGCGTGATCCGCACGTCCATGAGTTGGCCGCGATGACGTTCGTTGCCGTCGAACAAGACAAGCTTACCGCAAGGCGTGCGACCCATCATGCGCGCTTCGTTCTTCTTGCTTGGCCCTTCGACGAGAATTTGCACGGTCTTGCCGACGAACGCATCGTATCTGCGTTTGGCGAGTGCGTTCACGAGTTCGAGCAAGCGGGCGTGACGCGCTTCGATGAGTTCTTCCGGCAACTGATCGGGCATCGCGGCGGCGGGCGTGTCTTTGCGCGGCGAATACTTGAAGAGAAAAGCGTTGTCGAATTCCACTTCGCGGCAAAGGGAGAGTGTTTGCTCGAAGTCCTCCTCCGTCTCGCCGGGAAAGCCGACGATGACATCGCTGGTGAGTCCGATGCCGGGCCGGACAGCGCGGAGCTTGCGGATGATTTCGAGGAAGCGTTCGCGCGTGTAGCCGCGATGCATGAGTTTCAACATCCGGTCGCTGCCGCTTTGAACTGGCAGATGCGCGCTCTCGACCAGCTTGGGCAATCGCCCGTATGCCTCGACCAAATCATCGCCATAACCTTTCGGATGCGGCGAGGTGAAGCGGATGCGTTCGAGTCCTTCGATTTCGTGGACGGCCTCGATGAGTTGGACGAAGGCGGATTTTTTAGGCGATGGTGGGGCGAGGCTACTGACGAGCCGGCTCGCGAGGACGCTCGCCCCACCAGCGGCGGGCAGAGGACTGCCCGCCCTACCACTCAATTGTTCTGCGGTGAACCGCTTCCCATAACTCGTCACGATCTGGCCGAGCAACGTGATTTCCCGAACGCCTTGCGCGACAAGTTGGCGACACTCCGCGACGATCTCGACGATGCTGCGGCTGCGTTCTTCACCACGCGTGTAGGGCACGATGCAGAACGTGCAGTATTGATTGCAGCCTTGCATGATGCTGACGAACGCGGCCACGGACTTGTCCTTCGCGTTGCCGTTGAGCAGATGCTCCTTGATCGTGCCTTCGCTCCCCTGCTCTTCCGCCGTATCCACGATCTTGTCGCGTTTGCCTTGGAGAATTTCATCCAAGTATTCCGCTGCGCGATGAAACTTCTGCGTGCCGAGAACGAGATCAACATCCGGCAGGCGATCAATCAATTCCTTGCCACGACTCTGCGCCATGCAACCCATGAAGCCGAGGACGACGTTGGGTCGCGCGTTGCGGATCTGTCCCGCGATGTTCTCCATCTTGTTGATGGCTTTCTGCTCGGCGTTGTCGCGCACGCTGCAAGTGTTGAGCAACACCACATCCGCGACGTGTTCGGTCGGGGCGAGAGTGTAGCCCTTGGCGACGAGTTGAGCGGCGACGGCTTCGCTATCGCGCTCGTTCATCTGGCAACCGTAAGTTTTGA
>JANNAO010000177.1:0-5472 GCA_031384405.1 Verrucomicrobiota bacterium
TCGTGATTGAATCACGAAGTTACGATTCGTAGTATCTTCGCGGGCTTGGTTTCTAATTTCGGTCGGGGCGTAGCGTAGTCCGGCTAGCGCGCTTGCTTGGGGTGCAAGAGGTCGGGAGTTCAAATCTCCCCGCCCCGACCAGTTTTCCTCTTAGAGCATGTTTGAAAACCGTGTTCTGGCCATCGTCGTCGTTCTCGTCGTCGGCTTGTTTAGTTGGAATTCGAGGACGACGACAAACGACAACGAGGACGATTCTTTACCCTCACCCGACTTGAATCATACCCGTGAGTGTCTTTGGATGCGGTGATGGCAGAAGAAAACCCACCCCATGAGCGCAAATTTGTGCGTGCAGAGGATTCGCCTCGCTGACACAGTTCCTGCGTGAGCATCAAACCCATCGCTGCCGCAACCGTCGTTTTCGTCGCCATGAACGTCGCCACCATTTCTGCTGCGGACAAAACGGATTCCCACCTTGAAACAGCGCGCCGCATTTTGCGACAGACTCCGCTGATTGACGGTCACAACGACGTGCCGTGGCAATATCGCAAACGCAGCAACGACTTTTCCGCGCTTGATCTGTCGCACGACACCTCGGAACTCAAACCCGCGATGCACACTGATATTCCCCGCCTGCGCGCGGGTGGATTGGGTGGGCAATTCTGGTCCGTCTATGTGCCCACGAAACTGTCCGGAGCGGAGGCGGTGCAAGCCACGGTTGAGCAAATTGACGTGGTGCATCAGATGTGTGCGCGTTATCCGGAGACGTTTAAACTCGCGCTCACCGCCGATGATGTCGAACGCATCCATCGCAAAGGCCGCATCGCCTCGCTCATCGGAATGGAAGGCGGCCACTCCATCAACAACTCGCTCGCCACGCTGCGCATGATGCATCGGTTGGGCGCGCGTTACATGACGTTGACGCATGTGAAGAACACCGATTGGGCAGACGCGGCAGGCGATGTAGCAACGCATCACGGGCTGACTTCATTCGGTGAAGACGTGGTGCGCGAGATGAACCGCATCGGGATGCTGGTGGATTTATCGCACGTCACCGACGACACGATGCGCGCCGCGTTGCGTGTGAGCAAAGCGCCCGTGATCTTCTCGCACTCGAACGCCCGCGCGATGTGCGATCACGTTCGCAATGTTCCTGATGACGTGTTGCGCCTGACCGCGACCAACGGCGGCGTGGTGATGGTTTGTTTCCTGCCGAGTTACGTGAATGAAGTTGATCGAAAGGATGGCGAACTCGCGAAGGCTGAACGCGAACGGTTGGAAGCGATCCACGGCGAAGCCCCGGCAAAGATCGCGGCGGGAATGAAAGAGTGGCGCAAGACTCATCCTGATCCGAACGCGGCGACGTTAAGTGATGTTGCCGATCATATTGATCACATCCGGAAAATCATTGGCGTGGATCATATCGGCATCGGCTCAGACTTCGATGGGTTCACTGGTGGCGTGCGCGGGCTGGAAGATGTTTCAAAATATCCCGACTTGATGGCGGAATTGTTACGACGCGGTTATTCCAAAGACGACATCAAGAAGATCGCCGGATTGAATGTGCTGCGGGCGTTGCGCGGGGCGGAACGAGTGGCGAAGTAGCTGCGGAAAACCATGAAAACGATTGGGCGCGGGATTTTCCGATTGCCGTGCGGCGTTTCCGTTTGTAGAGTCTGCCCGTGACGTTGCTGAAAAATAGATTGTCAGCATAGGTGTTTGTATCGAGTCATAGAGCGTAAAACACCGATAGACGTAGCCTTAGCGGAGAGGTGGCCGAGTGGCTGAAGGCGCTGGTTTGCTAAACCGGTATACCCCTTAAAAGGTATCGGGGGTTCGAATCCCCCCTTCTCCGCCAATTTTCTTCAAACCGTTCACCAAAGTTCAACGAGCTTTGTTTCGACAAGCAACGGAACTCCTGAAAACCTTTGCTTCAATCAATGTCTGTAGGGACAACTAAAATCCGTCGCGTGTTCTTAACCATTGCCATCTGTTACGGCCTGCTCCTGATCTGCGGCTGTGCGTGGCAGCGTAAGCTGCTCTATTTCCCGACAAAGATTCCGGCGGGCGATGTCGCTCAAGCCTCCGAGCGGTCTGGCCTTGAACCGTGGAGAAACGCAGCAGGCGAAATCATCGGTTGGAAACTCGCTGCGAGTGCGGCTTCCACTGGCAGCGTGCTGGTGATTCATGGCAACGGCGGTTGCGCGTTACAGCGCGGTTACATTGCCAAACCCATCCACGATGCGGCGGCGTTGGATGTGTTCATCCTGGAATTTCCCGGCTACGGAATGCGCGCTGGCTCGCCCAGTCTGAAAAGTTTTCTCGCCGCAGCGGAAGAGGCATTCACGCTGTTGGCGAAAGAGAAACCAATCTATCTCGTGAGCGAATCCCTCGGCACAGACGTGGCGGCGCATCTGGGCAAGACACACCCGGACAAGATCGCCGGGATGGTCATGTTCGTGCCGTATGACAGCCTGCCGTCGCTCGCGCAAAGCAAGATGCCGCTGCTGCTGCCTTACTTCTTTCTCGTGGATCGCTTCGAGCCAGCCGCCTGGCTCAAGGAGTATCGCGGGCCGATCAAGTTTGTTCTGGCAGAGCGCGACGCGGTGATTCCGGTGAAGTTTGGTCAACGCCTGGCTGATTCGTACACCGGGCCAAAGGCATTGCAAATCGTTCCCAACGCAGGCCACGACGATGTGGCCGAGCAATCACCCGAATGGTGGCAAGACGTGTTACGCTTCATCGGAAATCAAAAATAAAAAACGGAGCGTGGGACTGCATCACCATGGACCGTTTGTGTTGCCTCGTAGTCGGTACGAGAAATCTCACGACCATACCTTTCCCCCACTGCCATTGAATTAGCGACGACGGGAGCGCAATCCCAGCCCCGTAGGGGCGACATGTTTGTAGATACCGCTCTGCAAGAAGACAAAGCTCCGTAGGAGCGACATCATCCCGTTTATGCCGCCCCTACGGGGCTATGGCATTTGTGCGTGGCGTTTCTATAAATATGCCACTCCTACGGAGTTCACCGAAACAGGGCACAGTCATCGGACTGGCACATTTCCATCATTCAAACGCTGACCACACGAAGCCGCTTCGGAATCAATCGCCGCGTTTTTGAAATGTCATGCGACGGGATTGGCCGGATGGTTTCCCGCCAACCAGACAACTGCTGATGGCTACTCCTTCGCCCCGGCTCGTCGCGCCGTAGTACAGCAAGGGCGGAGGGAGAAGGCAGACTATAAAACGGAGGAGGAGGAGGGCTTAACCAATAAACTTCTGAATTATTTCAATCTGCGGCGGAAAATCTTTGTTGTGTGGCACGGGGAAATTCTTTATTCGAGCTTCGATGGCCGGAAGGATTTTTTGGGCGAACAGTTGGCTCATTGTTGTTACATGGACTTTCGAGCCATCCATCACATGGTTGAAGAATCCTATGGAAGAAGCAGCAATAAGGTAGCCGTAGGCGTAATCGTATGAAATTGTCGGGTCTAGGGTTGTCCATTCCTTCAAGTCAAACTCTTTTTCGTTTTTACAAGCCAGATGACAAAGATGCATGACTTTTAAGCCATTCCATGACGAAACATTCAAGAAATAATCAATCGAATTATTTGCGAACTGCTCGATATGGTCTTGATTAGGAACTGGAGCTTGCGGCTGTTGAGATGAAGCCACGACGAGGGAGTGTGTTTTTGCAACTTGACCTTCAAGCAGGTGCAACGCCTCGGGAATTTCCTTCAATTTTAATTCAAGACCACGAACTGCCTTTTCCAAGTCTCCAGTCTCTTCTTTGATGTTCGTGGCTGCCGTTTCCAATTTGGAAACGGTTTCATTAAAGGAGTTGTTTGCGAAAAAGGCGTAAACAATGGCTACAACTGCCAAGACGAGTGAAGTAACACCGAGCGCGAAGTTGAGGTAATTGGAAAGATTCTGGATTTCGGCCCACTTCACTGACAAAAGAACGATAATTACGGCTACCAGAATCGAAATAATGTAACCAAAATGAATCTTAATCGTACAGTTCATACACTTGGTTTCATGGTTGGGTTCGTTCGCACTCATGTAAAATCTTCTACCAGTTCATTGAACACTCAGCGAGAATGAATTTCATCCGCCAAACGCCGCGTTGCCAATCGCCCTCTCAATCCTCCCCATCACCCTCTCTTTCCCCAGCACTTCCAGCAGATGATACAGGCTCGGACCGTTCGGATTGCCGGTGGTGGCGAGTCGCGTCGGGTGGACGAACACGCCCACTTTCAAGCCGCTTTTGCCGTTGGAATATCTTCAATGCTTGCAATGTGAAGGATGGCGCAGCGTCGAGTCAGCGCAACCATTCCCTCCGCGTCAGGGTCGAGTCCGATTTCAACCGAATCCCGCAACACCCATGCTGAATCGTGGTTTGGAATGTCGTAGCTTTCGCCGTTCGACATCCGAATTTTGAACGGGCGAAACGGTTGCTGATCCATTCTCTCTTTCAGTTGCTTGGCTGTGAACATGTGAATTTCTATAAGGCGTCTTGGCTCGCGTGTCAATTCTTACGCCATTCGCGAAAGGCTTTGCTCCACTCGTCCCATCACTCGTTCCCTCCCCAGCACTTCCAGCAGATGATACAGGCTCGGGCCGTTGGGATTGCCGGTGGTGGCGAGTCGCGTCGGATGGATGAGCACGCCCACTTTCACGCCGAGTTCCGTGGCGGTGGCTTTCAATGCGGCTTCAATGCTCGCAGCGTCAAACGTCGCGAGTTTACCAAAGGCATCACGGACTTTTTCCACACGCGGCTTGTTCTCGGGCACGAAACTTTTCTTCGCAGCTTCAGGGTCGTAGGTGATGTCGTCCTTGAAATAAAATCCAGCGTAGGCAGGAAGTTCGCTGAACGTCTTGATCTTGCCCCGGCACGTATCGAGCGCGGCTTTGACGTAGGTCGTGTCGAACTCGTTGGTATCAACGCCCGCCTTCGCGAACGCGTGGACGCCGAGTTCGTAGAAACGATCCGGTGCTAGGTCGCGGCAATACTCGCCTTGCAGCCAGGTGAGTTTCTCGAAGTCGAACTTAGCGTTGTGCCGGAGAATCTGCGGCAGGTCAAAACGCTCGACCACGTCGGCAAGCGACAGTTTTTCAGTGTTGTCCTTGGGCGACCAGCCGAGCAGGCAGAGATTATTGTTCACCGCTTCGGGCAGGAAACCGTCATCGCCATAAGTCGTGAGGGACGCGCCTTTGTCGCGCTTGCTCATCTTGCTGCCATCGCCATTCAAGATCAGCGGGATGTGCGCATACTTGGGCGGCTCGACTCCGAACGCGCGGAAGAGCGCAATGTGCTTGGCGGTATTGCTCAGGTGATCTTCGCCGCGAATGACGTGCGTGATGCCCATCTCCAGATCGTCCACCACATTGACGAAGTGAAACACAGGCTGGCCATCGGAGCGCACGAGCACCCAATCCGGGTCTTGCTCCTCGCGGTCGGTGAGCGGACGC
>JANNAO010000027.1:0-5453 GCA_031384405.1 Verrucomicrobiota bacterium
TTCGGCGGCGGCAGCCAAAGATTCATGCACCATCGCGCTGTAAGTCACGAGCGTCAGATCGCGACCGACACGGGCGATGCGAGCCTTGCCCACGGGCAAGGCCCGCATCGCGCGCGCCGGGCGCGACATGACCATCGTGGCCTACAGCGCGATGGTGCATGAGGCGCTGGCGGCGGCGACGGAATTGCAACTCGACGGCTGGGAAATCGAGGTCGTGGACTTGCGTTCAGTCAAGCCGCTCGACACAGACACGGTGATGGCGAGTGTCGCGCGGACAGGGCGGTTGCTCTGCGTGGGCGAAGCCTGGCCGTGGGGCGGCGTGACGGCGGAAGTCATCACGCGCGTTGTTTGCGAGGGCTATGATTTGCTCGACGCGCCTCCGCAACGTCTCAACGCCAAAGATACGCCCGTGCCGTATCATCCTAATCTCTGGTCGGCGCATCGCCCCACCGCACGCAGTATTGCCGACGCTGCGAGAAAAGTTTTACAACGCTAGAACGATTATGCCGCAAGTACCCATCATCATGCCGCAGCTCGGTGAATCCATCGCCGAGGCCACAATCGTCAGTTACCTCGTCAAGCCCGGCGACACCGTCGAGACGGATCAAGACATCATCGAAGTCGAGACGAACAAGGCGAACATGAACGTGGTGTCGCCCGCTCCCGGAACGATTGCGAACTTCACCGCGCAGATCGGCGAGAGCTACGCCGTGGGAGCCGTGTTGGGTCAGATAGAAATCAGCAGGGAAGACGCGGCGCGAATCGGCCTGGACACGGCGCAGTTGAACAAGGCGAGCGCCGAACGCGCGACTGCGGTCGCTTCCGGCGAAGCCAAATCTTCCGACTCGCGGGTTCAACCCACGATCCGTGGCCTGCCCGTTCCCGCGAACGCCGCAGGTGCGGGCTATATCTCGCCCCGGCTCAAAGCGCGCATGAACGAGCTCGGTTTGCACGCGGCTGATCTGTCCGGCGTGGCGGGCAGCGGCGCGGCGGGTCGCGTGACCGTGGAGGATTTTGAGAAGTACATCGCGAGTCTGGAGAAACAAAAACTCACGCCCGCTTCCTCGATGCGTATTGCCGTGGCGGATGCCATGCGGCGGAGTTGGACGCGGCCTCTCGCGACGGTTGGAATGCCGGTGAACTTGGATCCGCTGCTTGTGCATCGCAAAGCGCAGGCAAACAAACCTGGCCCGGCTCTTTACGCGTTGCGTGCGCTGGCCATTGCGCTTTCGGAAAACAGCGCGCCCGCCGGACGACTCGTCGGTAGCAACATTGTTCATCCTTCGTCCATAGATGTTGGCTTCGCTGTTGAGGCGGATGATGGCGTTCTTGTTCCTGTAATCCGAAACGCTGACAAACAGAAGCTGGCCGAGTTGGTGGATCGCTATAACAAACTCGTGGAACTGGCGCGTGCGAGGAAGTTGCCCGCTGATGCCACGGGCGGTTCGATTGCCACGGTGACGAACTACGGAACATTCGGGCTGACCATCGCTACGCCGATTCCGTTGCCGGAGCAAACCATCCTTCTCGGCATGGGCGCGGGGCGCAAATCGCAGCGTTGGGATGAGAAGACGGAAAAGTTTCTTCCTGTCACAGAAGCACATCTGACCTTGAGCTTTGATCATCGAGTGTTGGACGGCGGCGCTGCGGGACGTTTGTTGGGACGCGTCACGTATCTGATGATGCACCCACAGGAGCTTTGATCCGATGGATGGCGATCTGAAAGCTGAAGTTGAGAAGCTCGGTCTTGAAAAGTTTCGCCGCCACATCTTTCTTTGCGCGGATCAAACAGACGCGAAGTGTTGTTCGAAAGAGCAGGGGATTGCCTCATGGGAATTTCTCAAGCGCAGGTTGAAAGAGCTTGGACTTGTCGGGCCGCAACCGCTTGTCTTCCGTACCAAAGCCAACTGCCTTCGCGTTTGCGTGCGTGGGCCAATCGCCGTCGTGTATCCCGAAGGCGTCTGGTATCACGGATGTACACCGGAAGTCCTGGAACGAATCATTCAAGAGCATCTGATCGCAGGAAAGCCTGTCGAGGACTTCACCTTTGCCCGAAATCATCTGAGTGCCTGAAATCCCTCCGAGTAACTTTAGTCAGTTCGGACGTCAGCTAAAATTCCACTTGCATAGTTTTACGAGCGGTTTATTTTATTTCTGTCAGGACAGAAAATACGGAAACAAAGAAAAGAAACTGAATATGAACTGGATCATCACCGCCTACCTCATCTACCTCGCCATCAGTATCGCGCTCACTGTCTGGGTCGCCCGGACGTTGCATACAAACGGTCGCATCTTCCTCGTGGATAGTTTTCTGGGGAACGAAAAGCTTGCGGACTCGGTCAATCACCTGCTCGTCGTCGGATTTTATCTTATCAATGTCGGTTACGTGACGCTGGCGTTGAAATACGGTGTGACGGCGGCGACTGCGCAGGAGTGTCTGGAAAGTCTCAGCACGAAGATCGGCATGGTCTTGCTGGTGCTGGGCTTCATGCACTTCTTTAACCTCTATGTCTTCACACGGATGCGGAAGCGTGGGTTGGCCAGCCGGCATCTCGCGGATGCGCCACCTGTATTGCCGCGAGGTGTCGGGATGACGACAGTGCGGTGAGTTGAATCGGAATTGGAATCATGCGAGGCGGTGAAAGCCGCCTCGCTTCTTTTTGTCTTGGAGTGTGCCCGCCCTCGGGCACAGCAATTATCTTCACGAAATAGCCTCTCACAGATCACGCTAACTTCCCTTGCGACCATTGCTGTGGCCGAGGACGGGCACACTCCGGGCTACAACGTAGATTTCCAGCGGCCTATCGCTGACCGAATTTGCTCCGCCGCATTCATCTCCTGTTTCACAAACTTTGGCGTGAACCACGGGTAAGTCCCAATGAGATCGGGCGTCACAAGGATTTGTCCGTCGCAATCCGGTCCAGAGCCGATACCGATGGTTGCGAAGGGAAACCGTGCTGTGATCTCTTTGGCCACGGTTGGTGTGACCAATTCCAGCACCACGGCGAATGTGCCAGCCTCTGCCAGAGCCGCTGCGTCATCGAGAAGTTTGGCGTGTCCTACGTCATCCCGACCTTTGATGCGATATTTGCCACCTTCTTCCAAGACGTGCTGCGGCAACATTCCGATGTGCCCGACCAACGGAATACCAGCGGCGATGATGGTGCGGATTTGTGGGAGAATTTCCCGTCCGCCCTCGGCCTTCACATATTCCGCACCGGCTGCGACGAGTCTTTGCGCGTTCGCCAACGCCTGTTCTGGCGTGTCGTAAGCGTGAAACGGGAGATCAGCGCCGATCAATGCGTTTGGTTTCGCGCGCGTGGCGGCGCGGGTGTGATGCTCCATCTCGGCCATCGTCACATGCGTCGTGTTCGGATAACCGAGCACAACCATGCCGAGGGAATCGCCGACTAGCAGCAGCGGTACGCCACATTCGTCCAGCAACTTTGCCGTGGGAAAATCATACGCCGTGAGCGCGGCGATCTTCTCGCGACGCGCCTTCATGGCGCGGATGTCGGCGGGTGTGATTTTGGGAGAATTCATTTTTAACCGCGGCTAGAAGCCGGGATTGATGGATGAATGGATAGTTGGATAGATGAATGGATGTTCGCATGGAGTTAATCCATTTATCCAACAATCCACCAATCCGATTGGCTGACAATCCGTGTGCATCCGTGTTTATCCGTGGTTAAAACTTTTCAGCACTTCCTCCACGCTGGCCGTGGCCGTGCCGACTTTACCAACGACGATTCCAGCAGCGTGATTTGAAATGACCGCAGCTTCCATAGGCGAAGCCCCGGCAGCGATGGCTAGCGTGAATGTGGCGATGACCGTGTCGCCCGCGCCTGAAACATCGAAGACTTCCTGTGCCAGCGTGGGAATGTGAAACGGCTTCTGCCCGCGTTGGCAAAGCAACATGCCGATTTCTCCGAGCGTAATGAGCAACACCGCAGGGCGGATTTCGTTCAGCAATCGCTCGGCGGCAGCCATCAGATTTTTGTCAGCGATGGGATTCGCGTTTTTTGTGTCGTCAGGCAGATTCGCCAGTTCAAATGTCTCCTTGCGATTCGGTGTGATGAGCGAAAGGCCGCCGAGATTCAGGTGATGCACTGGCTTGGGATCGAGACTCAGCCACACGCCGCGCTCGTGGCAGAGAGTTTTGATCTCGTTCAACAGCGGCTGTGTGACAACGCCTTTGCCGTAATCGCCCACGATGACCGCATCGGCCTTCGGGATTTCCTTTTTTAGCAACGTGAGTAATCGCCGCGTGAGCGATGCGTCCAGATTCTCCCTCGACTCGCGATCAATGCGGACGACTTGCTGTTGATGCGCCACGATGCGAGTTTTTTTGATCGTGGGTCGTGATGCAGATGCCACAAGTCCGCGACAGCCGATGCCTTGCTCCTTCAAAATCGTCGCGAGTTGTCCCGCGGCGACATCGCGTCCGACTGCGCCGAATATCTCCGTGGACAACTTCATGGCTGCCAGATTGCGCGCCACGTTCGCCGCGCCGCCGGGCATGAAACTCTCTCGTTGAAAATCCACAACAGGCACGGGCGCCTCCGGTGAAATACGCGCCACGCTGCCCCAGATGAAGTGATCCAGCATCACGTCGCCGACGACGAGGACGCGGGATTTGGCCGCAGTAGCGAGCAATTGTTTTACGCGCGCGATGGGAAGTTTGTTTCGATTCATGGGATGAGATCAGTCGAGGAATCCCGTCAGCGGACTCGTGGCACTGGCGAGCTGTGATTGTGCGCCGAGGCCGGATTCATACGCGGCGCGTCCAGCTTCAACGGCCATCTTGAACGAGACGGCCATGCGATTTGGATCGGTGGCGATGGCGATGGCAGTGTTCACCAGCACAGCGTCTGCGCCGAGTTCCATCGCTTCCGCCGCGTGACTCGGTGCGCCGATGCCTGCGTCCACGATGACCGGCACGGTCGCTTGCTCGATGATGATGCGGATTTGCGCGCGCGTCTCGATGCCGCGATTGCTCCCGATGGGCGAACCGAGCGGCATCACGGCGGCGGTGCCCGCGTCTTCGAGACGGCGCGCGAGCACGGGATCGGCGTTGATGTAGGGCAGCACGGTGAAGCCTTCTTTTACCAGCACCTCCGCAGCCTTCAGCGTCTCGATCGGGTCGGGCAGCAGATAGCGCGGGTCGGGATGGATTTCGAGTTTCACCCAGTCGCTGATGCCCGCCGCACGCGCCAGCCGTGCGAGACGGATGGCTTCCTCCGCGTTCATCGCGCCGCTCGTGTTTGGCAGGAGCAGATATTTTTTCGGATCAATGAATTCGAGAATGTTTGCAAACGGATCGCGCTGGCCGGAGAGATCGGCGCGGCGGAGTGCAACGGTGACAATCTCCGTGCCGCTGGCGGCGATGGCATCGCGCATGGCCTCGGGCGCGGAGAATTTGCCCGTGCCGACGAGCAGCCGGGATTGAAAGG
>JANNAO010000181.1:0-2049 GCA_031384405.1 Verrucomicrobiota bacterium
GGTCTCCGCGACACAGCCGCGCTCCGTTATTTTTAATCATCCCATGAAAACAAATTCCCTCCGCACCTCGGTCATCGGCAGCTACCCGTTTCCCGGTTGGCTCGAATTCACCACTCAAAATCTCCCACGCTTCGGATCAGCCGACGTTGCCGAGGCGCAGGACGACGCCGTCATCACCGCGTTGCACGATCAAGTTGCCGCCGGGCTGGATGTCGTCACCGACGGCGAACAGACGCGCTTCGATTTTAATCTCTCCTTCTACGGCCACATCGAAGGCATCGCGTTGGAGTCCGCGTCGCCACGTTTGTTCGGCCCGCCCGCGCACGACCAGCGCGGACGCCACGCGGTCACAGGCGAGTTGCGTGCGCCGCGCGGACTTGGGGTGGTGGAAGAATTTCAACGGTTGAAAAAGATTTTCACCGCAGCGAAACATCCGGCGACCACCACGCTCAAAGCCAGTGTGCCTGGGCCTTACACATTGAGCGGGCGTCTCGTGCCGAACAAACAATACGCCGACCGCTGGGCGTTGACCGAGGCGTTGCTACCCATCGTGAGGAAGGAACTGGAGAATCTCGTCGCAGCGGGCTGCGCGGAAATCAGCGTGGACGAGCCGAGCATGAGTTGTTACGCGCACAAGGAAGACCCGCGCCGCTTCGTGGACGTGTTCAATCGCACTGTGGAGAGCGTCGCTGGAAAGACGCGCGTCTGCACGCATCTCTGCTTCGGCAATTACAAAGCCCGCGCCGTTGGTCCGCGTCACATCGCGCCGATGTTCCCCGCGTTCCTGGATTTCAAGTGCGACGAGATGCACGTCGAGATGGCGAGCCGCGAGTTCGCCGAACTGGAACTTATTTCACAAATCGCCAAACGCATGGACGTGGCCGTGGGCATCGTGGACGTGAAAAGTTATTACATCGAAACGGCGAAGGACATCGCCGAGCGCGTCAAGCTGTGTTTGAAACACGCGCCCGCAGAGCGGCTGGTGTTCGCGCCAGATTGCGGCCTGAGCCAGACCGCGCGCTGGGCTGCAAAACAAAAGCTGGCGAACATGGTCGAGGGAGTGAGGCTGGTGAAGAAGGAGCTTGGAATGCAGTGAAAACCGCCTTCCAGAAAGACGACGCGTTGCTTGCGGACATTTCGCGCGCGCGCAGCGAAGGCCGCGCACGATTGTGGTGGCTTGGGCAGAGCGGATTTCTTTTGCATACGCGCGCGGCGACGATTCTGTTTGATCCCTACCTTTCCGATTCGCTCACGAAGAAATATGCCGCCACAGACAAACCGCACAAGCGCATGACCGAACGCGTCATCGCCCCGGAACGGCTCACGGGCATTGACGTCATCACGAGTTCGCACAATCACACCGACCATCTGGATGCGGAAACTCTGCTGCCGTTGCTCGCTGCGAATCCAAAAGCAAAGCTGCTGATCCCGCGCGCGAATCGCACCTTCGTGTTGGAGCGGCTGGGCAATGTCGCTTCTGCGCTTGTCGAGATTGACGCGGGCGAATCCGTGACCGTCGCAGGCATGGAGTTTCACGGCATCGCGGCGGCGCACAACACGGTGGAGCGCGACGATCAGGGGCGTTGCAAATTTCTCGGCTACGTCGCGCGCGTGAGTGGGACGACGATTTATCACAGCGGCGACACCCTTCTTCACGACGGATTGATTCCCGCTCTCAAAACTTTTGGCGTGGATGTCGCGCTCGTTCCGATCAATGGTAACAATCCTGAACGTCGCGTCGCGGGAAATCTCAACGGAAGCGAAGCCGCTGCGTTGTCGAAAGCCGTAGGCGCACGTTTCGCCGTGCCGCATCACTACGACATGTTTGAGTTCAACACCGCATCGCCGGAGGAATTTGAAACAGAGTGCCGCGCGCTTGGGCAGAAGTTTTGCACGTTGCTGAATGGCGAGGGAGTGGATTTGTGAACCGCGTGCTCCAATTTTCGTCGTCGTCCTCCTCCTCGTACAAGACTTGCCCGGCTTGTTTTAGAGGCCGAGGACGAGAACGAAGACGACGAGGACGATCCGTTAGTTTTATTTTATTAAAAT
>JANNAO010000033.1:0-8353 GCA_031384405.1 Verrucomicrobiota bacterium
CTCCATGGCGGGGATGGCTGCAATTTGTTCCAACAGGCGCATTCTTTTGGGTGGCTGATTCATATATGCCTAGTAAGCTAGGCAATAACACCTCAAAAAACCAACCGAAAACTTACTCTTGAAGAATTTTGTCTCACACCCTAGGAAGTAGGGTGTGATTAAAGTCTAATGCCTTTCGGAATTAGAACATGCGACACACCCAGTGAAACCAGTGTTGCGTCACCAATCCACAACCCCAAAGGGGTTGAATCATCTAGCCCACGGGTTGCGAGGAACGAGCTACCCTGGGAAAAAACGTTGTGGCTCATCAACCCTGAAGGGGTTGAAGCCGGGTGAACAAGGGATGATGCAACCCCGTTGGGGTTGGGATCGTTGTTGGCGGTTTCCTGGGGTAGCTCGTTCCTCGCAACCCCAGGCTGACTGATTGAATCCCTTTGGGATTCTAAGAACGAATTTCCGAATGGCCTTATACTTTAATCACACTCTGAGTCCTCCACGTTTTAGAGTTCCGTCTTGACCGGAGACTTTGGACTTTAGACTTTGAGCGGACTAACGATGCTAAAGTCACACGAATTGTTCGGCTTCATGTCGCCCGCGCTGGCGAATGAGATTCTTAACTTCACTTTTGAATCAGAGAAACCCACCTACCGCGCCGTGCTTCAGGCCGTGGCCGAAGCGAAGAAACTTCGCCCCGTCTTTCTGGAGCGGCAATCTCGTGTCGAACGCAATGCCACGATCCTTTCTTCGTTGGCTCGTCCCAACGGTGATGTGGCTGCGGCGACGCTGCTCCGCACCTGGCTCGTGAAGAAGCACACCGGAATGCTCGTGGATTTTCTAAACGCGTTGGAAATCCCGAATGAAGAGGGCGTGGTGGAAGACCTGCCGAAGTCCGTGGACGACGCGAAGCTGAAGATCGCCGTGGACACGTTGCTGGCGAAGCATCCGGCGGAAGCGGTGGCGGTGTATCTCAATGCCTTCAACGCGATGAACGAGGCGAACTGGCCGAATCTCAAGACGATCCTCGAAGGCGACGCGCGATTGCAGTTGGGCGCGCATTGAAGTCTGCTCCGGTGTTTTTTGGCAACCAAGTGGTGATGGGGTAGGCGAACGTTTCAGACGAAGCACCAAGCACTGATACCCAAACAACAGCGAATGTTTAGCCGGATTTCAATCTCCTCATCACCAAATCGCCGTTTGACAGTGTTTTCGCGTCTGTTAAATCTATTGCCCGTCACACGTTGACGGTTTTATCACCAAACAATAAATAAACTACGACTATGCCTATCGCTGTTGGAACCAAAGCACCGGACTTCACACTCAAATCCAAATCCCCCGCCGACGTGGAAGTGAAACTCAGTAACAATTTCGGCAAGAAGAACACCGTCGTCCTGTTCTTCCCGCTCGCCTTCACCGGCGTTTGCACCACCGAGCTGTGCGATGTCACCGCCGGCCTGAGTGCCTACGCGGGATTCAACGCCGACGTCATCGCGATCAGCGTGGACAGCCCGTTCGCTCAAGCTGCGTGGGCGCAAAAAGAAAAGATCGGCATCACGCTCGCCAGCGATCTGAACAAGACCACCACCAAGGCTTACGACGTGGTGTTCCCGATGCTCGCCGGTGTGGGTGATACGTCGGCCCGCGCCGCGTTCGTCGTGGATAAGAATGGCGTCGTCCAATACGCCGAGCAGACACCGTCGCCGAAAGAGTTGCCGAACTTCGATGCCATCAAAGCGAAGCTCGCCACGTTGCAGTAAGTCGAAAAATTGATCTCACAAAGGGACGCTGGCAACAGCGTCCCTTTTGCCTTTGGATCGAAGGCGCGAGTGAATCCAATCTCCTCGCCGAATCAAAACTCGCCCCGTTGGCCAGAGCCGTCGGCAATTACGCCTGCACGGAAACGACGACTAGCAAGATGAGAGAAAGGAAAAGAGTTTTCATTTCTGACTACCCGATGGTTTATCATTCAGCATCAGAGCAGATTCCTCGGCAAGTTGGCGTTCCCGCTGCGCCACATGTTGGCGCAGTTCCGCCGCCGAACGAATTACCCTTCGCCCGGCTTGTTTCTCGGCATTAGCAATCGCGTCCAGCTTCGCGGAATAAGCGGTCGGGTTGGCCGCCATCTCACGCGATAATTTGTCTTTAACCCGCCAGACTTCTTCAAGAATCGAATCAGCCTTCATGGTTTCATGTTCCCATAAGTTCTTCCGGCGTGCAAACCCGTGGCAAGTGCAGTCCGCGCGCGCTCAGATAATTCTCCAGTTGGCGCAGCACTTGGGCATTAGCCAGATGCCGGTAATTCCACGTCAGCAGATAATCCACTGCCGCACACGTCGCCACGGCCAGATGATTCGCGTCCGCCCGGGCGTTGGCGGGAAACAATCCGCGCTCCAGCAAATCTGTGGCAAGCTGCGCACTCTCCACGCCGCCCGCAATCAGCGGCAAATCCCGCAACGCTTCCATCCGCTTCGCCGCCATGACGGCATCGCCTTCCAACGCCTCGACTATGACTTCCTGCGAAATCACACAGGCGAACTGCCCCGCGCCCCATTCGTTTGTGAGTTGCTGCCGCCAAGCCGTCACTGGATCGCGGTTGGGCCGCGCCACCAGATAACTCACCACGCTCGTCTCGATGTAAACGGATTCCATTTTAGTTAGAACAGCGGTTCGTCGGCCACCACTGGCTTAAACCGTTGGATGACTCGTTGAATTCGTTCGGGCACGTTAAAAGAGTTCTCCACTTGCTCATTGTTTTTGCATGAGGCCTCCATCCGCGTGAGTTGTTCCGAGGTGAAAAACTTGAGACCTTCCACTTTTCCAGCAATTGCCTTGGACGCTGCAAATGAAGGTGCTTTTTCCAAACCTACAACCAGCGATTCTCGCATCGTGCCTGCGGTCGTTTTGTTCTTCAGCAGTAAATCCACCACGCCAGAAGCAAGTGTGTCAGGGGCGTCGAGTTTGCCTGGCGAACCTTGCAGTTTGCCGATGAAGCCGTAAGGGTCGAGGCCGAGCCTGACAGGAATTACCAGCACGCCTTTGCCAATTGCGAAACCCACTTCCTGGTCAGTCCACTTGCTCTCATGGAAATCAGGGGTGAGCAATGCGACGAGGGCGTGCATAGACCGGAGTGCAAGTTCGATCTCTCGCTGCCACTCAAGATTCGGCTCGATGTCTTCGTGTGCAACGAACGATGAAATGCCGAACTTGCGAAACTCTGATTTGAGCTTTGACACAGCAACTTTGTGCGCCGAGACATGGCTGAGGAATAGCCGCAACATGCCTGGCTTCCACAAATGCTCAACATCAACAGGTGCAATTTTCGGGGTAACCGTTCTGACCGGTTCTTCCATGATAGGCCGGATTGCCACCTCTTGAAGGAATGTATTTCCAGCGGCAGGCAACACCGTGGCGAATTTCCCGGCGATGAGTTTCTCCATCTTCGGCACATCAGATTCAATGTGCGCAAACACTTTCATGGGCAAATCCAGAAACAAGGTAAAGAAATATTGACCACCATCCCAATTGTCATAGCCAGTTTCCTCAATTCTAGTCTTCGCGTTTTCCAAGACCTCGCAAGCCAGATGATTTCCCTGATTTCTGAATAACTCCGTCAGCGTTGCCACCACGACTTCGGCGCTTTTCGGAAATGCCATAGGTGCTTCTTCGTTCATGAATTTAACGCAGCTCTGGTTGACAGGATTCGCGGTTGTGTCAATACAACCACTTCCCAATCTTCCCGTCCGCATCCAGTGTCACGCCTTGGCGGCGGAAGGCCCAGCACATGTAGCTCACGCTCACGAAATACGACGCGGGCACGCGGTTGGCCGTGCAGATTTTCACGCCGAGCAACGTCGTCTTGCCGCCGAAACCCATCGGGCCGATGCCGAGTTCGTTCGCGGTTTTCAGAATGTCCTGTTCGAGCGCGTCGAGTTTGGGTTCGGCGTTGCGGTCGTCGAGGCGACGGAGGAATTGCGTCTTGCTCATCTCGTAGCCGGTGGCGCGGTCGCCGCCGATGCACACACCGAGAATACCCGGACCGCAGCCTTTGCCCTGCGCCTGCAACACCGCGTCGAGGATCGCCTTGCGACAGCCGTCGAGGTCGCGATTCGCGTGGAGGCCGTCGTCGGGCAGCGAGTATTGCGCGCCGACGTTTTCGCAACCGCCGCCCTTGAGCGCGAGCTTCACGGAAATCTCCGGCGCGCGATGTTGATGAAAATGAAACGCGGGTGCGCCCGGGCCGCAGTTCGTGCCGTCGTTCTTGCCGGTGAGCGAATCAACGGAGTTTTGGCGGAGATAACCTTTCTTGGTCGCGGCTTTCACGGCTTCGCGCGCGGTTTCGGCGAACGTGATCTGGTCGTAACCGACCGGCACATCCACGTAAAACAAAATGCTGCCGGTGTCCTGACCGAGGGGCTGCGATTTGTTTTTCGCAAGCGCGATGTTCTGGTCAATGATCTTCATCGCGTTCGCCGCGAGGGATTCCTTCTTCTCGTTCTCGAGCGACGTGAGGATGGCCTTGTGGACGTCGTCAGGAATCTCAGCGGACGTGCGGCGGATCAGTTCGATCAGGGAATTCAGCAGTTCACTCATAGTGCAACTTCAGCGTAGGCATTTCGGCGGGGAGCGTCAACGCAGCGCGCCATTGGCAAAATCCTCGGGGTGTATCTTTCACCGGGACTTTTCATTTGCGTCGCACTCGCTGCGTTTCTAATCTGCGCGAGTCAGTTTCACAAATCCAAAAGTCATGCCCCGAATCAAAACCGAATCATTGCAGGAAGGAATGGTGGTCAGTGCGGATGTTAAGAACATTGACAACATGCTGCTCATCCCCAGCGGATGCACTCTCACGGCGCGTCAGATAGGAATCCTTCAAGCCTGGGGCGTGGATAACATTGAGGTCAATTCCAGCGGCGACGCTGGGAACGCGGATAAGTTGGACACGATGCCGGCAGATGCGTTGGAGAGATTGACGGCTGAAGTGCGCGCCTCGTTCTGGAAAGCGGATGATGCCGATCCGGTTTTTGCTGAGTTGTTCAAAATTATTTTGCGTCGCCGCGCAAACCGCCCTGTCGGGAAGTAATGCCATGAATCCACCCACACTAGATGAATTGGTTTTGGCGACGCCGTCCAGCCTCGGCTCGTATGGGCCGATGATGCAGGAGATCGAAAAGGCTCTCGCCTCGCCACAGTGCAGCCTTGGAATGATCGCCGACGTGATCGAGAAGGACATTGATCTGACAGCGCGGCTGCTGCGTTTCTCGAACAGTGCGTATTGCGGATTCTCCACTCGCCTCAGCACTGTCACCGAAGCCATCGGACTCATCGGCATCCAGCAGGTGCAGGATTTGTTGACGGCATCGAGCGTGATCGAACGCTTCTCCGGCGTGTCCAACGAATTTGTGAGCGTGCAATCTTTCTGGCAACACAGTCTCGCCACGGGCATCGCCGGAAGATTGATCGCGATGGAACGGAGGTTGCCGAAGCCGGATCGCCTGTTCGTCTCAGGGTTGTTGCATGACATCGGGCGACTCGTGTTGTTCCTGCAAGCACCGAAACACGCGCAGAAAATTTTCGAGCTGTACAAGAAGGAGCGGATACTTCTGCGTGAAGCCGAAGTGCGCGTGCTGGGTTACGATCACCAGAATCTCGCAGAGGCATTGCTCAAGAGTTGGAAATATCCGCCGTCCCTCGTGCTGGCCGTGGGCAATCACCACAATCCATCCGGTTGCGAAGCCGCACGCGTCGAAGCCGCAGTCGTCCATCTCTCGGATCATCTGGTCAACGCCATGCGCGTGGGTAGTTCTGGCGAGCAATTTGTGCCGCCTCTCAATCCGCAGGCATGGACGACACTGGGGATGAAGCCGGACGCGTTGGAGATGATCGTCAGCGGGATTGATGAACAGTTTGATGCGGTGCAGGAAATGTTTCTCGGTGCTTGAACTCTGGAAACTAAAATGAGCGAAACCACAGATTCAGTTTATCCAGACTTTCTGAGGACGGGACTCGGCAAGTTGAGTGAACTCGATTCGCGCCGTGAACTGCTCACGCTGTTCTCCGCGCTCGAACATTTCCGCCACGATCTACATCAACAGGAAACCGGCGTGGGCATCCTCGGCGTCGCTCATCGTTACATCGTCGGTTTGAATCTATTTCGCTCGATGGGTTTCTGGCTCGTGAACCCCGAGGACATGAGCTTCGTGCTGACACTCGCTTCGCCGGATGGAGAATGTTCCGCGTTGCAACGCACCGTGGATGAATCCGTGAAGGCAGGGCGATTCGGAATCGCGTTGCGTCGCGGCGGTCATGTGATGTTTGGCATGAGCGATGGCGACGATCAAGAACCGGGATTGTTGCACGCGATGACGCTGTCGAGCCAGGCCGTCGGGATGTTTTGCGGGATGCTGCATCGCGAAGCTGCGCCCACACAGGAGGTCGCGTTCAGCCTGCTTTCGATGTTGTTGGGCGAAAGCTCCGATGCTCTCGCGACCCTTCGCAAGACCAGGCAACTCACCAATCAGGTCGAGACGCTCACGGGATTGTTGCCGCTTTGCGCGTGGTGCAAAAAAGTCCGCAACGACAGCGGTTACTGGGAGCAGATTGATAAATACATCACCACGAACTCCAAGACCGCGCTCACGCACGGCGTTTGTCCAGATTGCAAAACGAATTTCCTCTCCGGCCTGACCTCCAAGGTCTGATCCAACGCCTCATACGATCCCCAATGAAACGAATCTCCCCAGCTCGCCTCTCGCTGCTGTGCGTCGTCGCGCTCTGCCAGACCACTGCTCCGGCTGAAACTTCCGCGCCGCTCGAATACAACGAAGTGCGCGAGATCATCCGCGCCCAGCTTCCCGGCGTCACCGATGCGGAGTTGGATCGCGGCGCGTTGGAAGGACTGCTCCACAGCGTGCGCGGCAAAGTCACCGTGATCGGACTCAAAACAAACACCGCCTCAACCTCCGTCAATATCAGCAAGTCCTTCTCACTCGGTGAAGGCATCGCCTATCTGAGAGTGGCGAACGTCAGAGAAGGATTGGCCGCGAGTATTTCTGCTGGCGTCACTGCCATCGGCGCGACGAACAAGTTGACCGGACTCATCTTCGATCTGCGTTTCACCGGTGGCGATGACTACTCCGCTGCGGCTGCCACCGTAGATTTGTTTTTGAGTGAAGAACGCCCCTTGCTCGACAGCGGCAACGGCGTGATCAAATCCACTGCCAAGACGAATGCGCTCTCACTGCCCGTGACCCTTCTCGTGAACGCTGAAACTTTCGGCGCCGCCGAAGCCCTCGCCGAAGTCATGCGCGACACCGGCACGGGATTGATCCTCGGCAACGTGACCCGCGGTGCGGCGATGACCTCGCGCGAATTCACTTTGAAGAACGGTCGCAAACTCCGCATTGCCGATGCGCCCGTGAAGTTGGGCAACGGTTCGTTCATCGCGGACAAAGGCGTGACACCAGACATCCTCGTGACCGTCAGCGAAGCCGACGAGCGCGCCTACATGGAAGACCCGTTCACGATTCTCGGCGGCTCGGTGACAACCACAAATCTCTCGATAGCTTCCACCAACCGCACGCCACGCCGCGTCCGCCTGACCGAAGCCGATCTCGTCCGCGCGCGTCGTGAAGGCATCAGACTGGATGAAGACCTGACACCGCAACGGGAAGCTGAACCCGAAAAGCCCTACCTCCGCGATCCCGCATTGGCACGCGCCGTGGATTTGTTAAAAGGCCTGGCCGTAGTCCGCCGCGCGCGTTTGTGAATCATAGAGGGATGTTTTGGGGTTCAAGAACAACGGTGCGAGTGAACAAATAAAGGCAAACATCTTCGCGGACGCCCTTTCATTCCAATTTATGAACGCTTGAAGCCAATAGATGTACACTGCGAGTTCATCTGGCCATGCTTCATTCCAAACTGATGACACTTCGAGACGATCTGAGAACACTTCAACCTCTGCGGACGCTGCTCACTGTTGATCTTTAATCACTTCAAGTTCATCTGACGCCTCTCGCTGACGATATACGAACACTCGCAGTTGATAGATGGACAGTTGAAGTGTTGCGGAGACGTCTCACGCCCGTGCGGAGCTTGGTCGGTGTCAAAAGATGGACACTCACTCATGATCGAAGGCAGGCGAAGCATCTTCAACATCTGATCTGCGCTGATAAACGCCGATATAATCCCACCAGCCGCCGTTCCCGTCCATCACCTCATCCAGCACCGCCGCTTCCGACCACTGCGGCGTGGTGGCAGAGTTTAGGGTGTAGCGTCAGGCATCCCTGCCTGACGTAAAGGGCGTGCATCCTTGCCGCCCGGATTTGACGTGTAAGAGTTGGACGCTTGGATTTTTCGA
>JANNAO010000185.1:0-2465 GCA_031384405.1 Verrucomicrobiota bacterium
GCACGACGGTGAGACAACGGCGGGTGAGGTCCGGCACGTCCATCTCTTCGAGTTTGCGGCGAATGTGCGTGGTCACGCGCATGAGATTTTTCATCAACGCGGTCGCGTCCTTGAAGACGGACTGATTTATTTTTTGGTGAATGTAACGGACTTTTGTTCCGCCCTGATCGTAAGTGGCGGAATAGGTTTCGTTGATGTGTCCGATCTTGAACGTCTCGGCGTGTTGGATTTCGCCGTAAATCTGGAAGTGGCGCGAGATTTCCTGAAGTTGTTTTTCCTGATAGGCCATAAAGTTGTTGGTTGTGCTTGGGTAAGTGTGAACGGCCAGCCAATTCCGGGCAACGGCAAAGCTTTTGTGAACATCCCTTCCTTGCGCGGGCTTCGCGCGGCAAGGTAACTTGTCCGCGATGTCACATTCCGACTTTGTCCATTTGCACCTGCACACCGAGTATTCGTTGCTCGATGGCGCGTGTCGTTTGGACAAACTTGTCGAGAAGGCGCACGAGTTGAAATTTCCTTCACTCGCCATCACAGATCACGGCGCGATGCACGGCGTGGTGGATTTTTACAAAACGGCGCGCGAGAAAGGCGTGAAGCCGATCATCGGCTGCGAGGTTTATGTCGCGCCGGGTTCGCGGCTGGAGAAAAAATCCTCTACCGGTGGCAAGGATGTCTATAACCACCTTGTGTTGCTCGCGAAGGACGAGGTTGGCTACAAGAATCTCGTCAAGCTCACGACGGCGGCGCACTTGGAGGGTTATTATTACAAGCCGCGCATTGATAAAGAAATCCTCGCGGCGCACAAAGAAGGGTTGATCGCGCTCTCCGGTTGTCTCGCCAGTGAAATTCCGCAGGCGATAATGCAGGAGCAACTCACGAAGGCGCGGGACTCGTTGGATTGGTTCAAGCAAACGCTCGGCGCGGAGAATTTTTATCTCGAACTCCAAAACCACGGCATCGCTGAACAGGCGAAGGTGAACAAACATCTCATCGCGTGGGCGAAGGAGTTTGGGCTGAAATGTGTGGCGACGAACGATGTGCATTACGTCGAGAAGAAACATTCGCACGCGCATGATTGTCTCGTGTGCATCGGCACGCAGGCGATGTTGAGCGATCCCAAGCGCATGAGCGCGGGCTATGTGCCGGAACAATTCTATCTGCGCTCCGCTGAGGAGATGAAGTCACGCTTCACGGACACGCCCGAAGCGATCACGAACACGCTGGAGGTCGCCGAGAAGTGCAATGTGGAATTCAAGTTTCCAAAGGACGTGAAGGATATGCACTACCCGGTGTTTAGTCCGCCGGAACATTTCACGCGGGAAGGTTATCTGCGAAAGCTGCTGGCGGAGGGATTGCAACGCCGCTACACGCTACGTTGCCGGGCGGAGGGCGAGGAGTTCATCATCGAAGGCATTGATGATCCAAAGCGGCTGCCGACGTATGTAGTGGGACAGGCGTCTCGCCTGTCCAGTGAGGTGAACAAAACTCCGGGCGACTCCCAATCTGGAAATCAACTGTCCGAAGAGAACACCGGGCGAGACGCCCGCCGATTGGACAGGCGAGACGCCTGTCCCACTACCGCTTCGGCGGACATTAACGATCCCGCAGTTGCGGCCGCGATCAAAGCCGTCATTGATCGTCTGCAACTCGAACTCAAGGTCATCGAGAAGACGGGTTTTATCTCTTACTTCCTTATCGTCGCGGATTTCGTGCAGTACGGACGCAGCAAAGGCATCGCTTGCGTGGCGCGCGGAAGTGCCGCAGGCTCGATCGTCACTTACCTGCTGGAGATCGCGAACGTGGATCCGATCCGCTACGGCCTGCTCTTCGAGCGATTCCTGAATCCTGAGCGCGTCAACCCTCCTGACATTGACATTGATTTCGCAGACGACCGCCGCGCGGACGTGATCGAATACGTGCGCCAGAAATACGGCAGCGATTCCGTCGCGCAGATCGTCACGTTCGGCACGATGGGCGCGAAATCCGTGGTGCGCGATGTGGGGCGCGTGATGGGGTTGAGCTACGGCGAGTGTGATCGGTTGGCGAAAATGATTCCCGCCGAGTTGAAGATGTCGCTGGAGAAAGCGCTCAAGCAAGTGCCGGAACTCAAGCAAGCCTACGAGACGGAGGAGACGACGCGTGAGTTGATTGACACGGCGTTCATCTTGGAGGATTTGTCGCGCAACTCCAGCGTTCACGCGGCGGGCGTGGTCATCGGCGATCAACCGCTCGTGAATCTTCTCCCGCTCAAGCAGGACGAAGATGGCGCCATCGTCACGCAGTATGCGATGAATCCTGTCGGCGAACTTGGATTGCTCAAGATGGATTTCCTCGGGTTGAAGACGCTGACGGTCATTCGCAACACTTGCGAGATGATTCAGCGCACGCAGAGCATCACGGTGGACGTGGATCAAATCCCGCTCGACGACAAGAAGACTTACGACTTGCTGAACCGTGCGGAGACG
>JANNAO010000190.1:0-3205 GCA_031384405.1 Verrucomicrobiota bacterium
CCACGTCGCGCGGCAGTTTCATCGCGCCAAAACTTCATCCCGGACAAAATGAAGCCGGATTACCTTGGGAGCTTTGGCTGGATCATCATAATAACAATCCACCGCCTCACGGACATTGCGGCGCAACTCCTCCAGTGTTTCCCCCTCGGTATGAATCCCACCACTGACCGCAGAAGCCGTGTAGCCGCCATCCGACTCGTCCTCGCGCACCTCAAAAATGATTTCGGTCATGTGGCTGACACTATCCCAGACCAAAGTAACTGGCAAGCACCTCGCACGCGACAACCCAGATCAGAAAGGGCTCAGAAAGGGCTTGCCGGGCTCTTGCCACTCACCCATGTTCCGCCCTGTTCGCATGAGCCAGCAATCTCCACCGCAGCAGAAATCTTTCGGCAGCTTGATCCCCACGCTCGGTCTGTTTTCCACCATCATGCTCGTCGTGGGCGGCGTCATCGGCTCGGGGATTTTCCGTAAGCCCGGCGTCATGGCGGCGCAACTCGGCTCGCCGGAGTTGCTCATGCTCGTCTGGATTCTCGCGGGCGTCATCACGCTGTTCGGCGCGCTCACCAACGCCGAGATCGCCAGCCTCATCCCTGAGACCGGCGGGCAATACGTCTATTTCGAGCGCATGTATGGGCCGTTCTTCGCGTTCCTCTACGGCTGGGCCATCTTCGCCATCATCCAATGCGGAAGCATCGCCGCCGTCGCCTACGTCTTCGCCGAATACGCCACGCACTTCGTCGCTCTGCCGGAATTTTCTCCCGCCGTGGCGACGTGGTCGTTTCATCTCCCGTTCATCGGCGACATCGCCCCGTTTGCGCAGATCGGCACGAAAGGTCTCGCTGCCGCGCTAATCATCCTTCTCACGGCAGTGAACTTCATCGGCGTGCGCTTCGGCGGGCTTGTGCAAAACATTTTCACCGTCGCCAAAGTCACTGCGATGGGATTGCTCGTGCTCGGCGCGTTTCTGCTGCCGACCGGCGGGAGCGTGTCGAACTTCACCACGCCGAGCGCGACAGTTCACTTGAGCGGGCTGGCGTTGTTTGCTGGAATCGCGGCGGCGTTGCAAGGCGCGTTCTGGGCTTATGATGGTTGGAACAAACTCACCTACATCGCGGGCGAAGTGAAACAACCGCAGCGCAACATCCCGCTCGGCTTGCTGTGGGGCATGTTGACCGTCACGGCGATCTATCTGCTGATGAATCTCGCCTATGCCTACGTGCTGCCGATTGATGAGATGGCGAAGTCGAAGCTCGTCGCGGCGGATGTGGCGGAACGAATTTTTTCCGGCGGTGGACGCTGGATCGCAGCAGCGGTGATGGTCTCCACGTTCGGCACGACGAACGCCATCATCATGGCCACGGCGCGGGTTTATTTCTCGATGGCACGCATGAACGTCTTCCCGCGCTTCATCGGCAACGTGCATCCGCGCTTTCATACGCCCGCCGCGTCACTCGTGGTGCAGGGCGTATGGAGCGTCGCTTTGCTCTTCAGCGGCACGTTCGACACGCTGACCGACACGTTGATCTTCGTGACGTGGATTTTCTACGCCGCCGGAGCGTATGGTGTGTTCGTGATGCGGAGGAAGATGCCGATTAAATCAAATGACGAAGGCCGAATGACGAATGACGAAAGAATGTCGAAGCCCGAAATCCGAAACGAGGCGAAGGGCTTTCACGAACGAATTCGGGCTTGGGTATTCGGATTTCTTTCGTCATTCGGATTTCGTCATTCGGAATTCAACACCTATCGCGTCCCCGGCTATCCCATCGTGCCGTGGATATTCATCCTCTTCGCGCTGACGTTCCTTGGCTTCACAGTCTATAACGACATCGTGACCTATCACGCAGCAGTCGCAGCGGGCAAACCGGCGTTGCTCAACTCCGTCTTCGGCGTGGCACTGGTGCTGGTGGGAACGCCGATCTATTTTTTTTATCGCAAGAGGCGATAAGCTGCGGGATGCGGATGACATGTTTTTGTTCTTGGTAAGATTTTTTGAGGCGTGATACGCTGGCTTCATTCAGCAGTGAAAGTTTTGTTCCAAGCGTTGGTGTTTGTACTTTGGGTCGTCCATTGCGGAGCTGTGGCGCAAACGCCCACATGGACACAATTCCCAAACTCGCCGGCGGGCACGACGCGTAATGACGACATCTTCTTCTCAGATTTGACCAACGGCTGGAGCGCGCGGGGAATAGACGGTGTTTATCGCACTACGAATGCTGGCCAGTCCTGGATCAAGGTCGTCGCGAACACAAATCCAGCGGCGCACTTCCGCTGTATCGGCTTCGCGTCCGCCACGCGCGGTTGGGCGGGCAATCTCGGCCCCGGTTCTTACGACGTGAACGTGACGGACACCAATATCCTTTACGAGACCTTCAATGGCGGTGCTGACTGGAGTGTTGTTCCTGCCATCAATGATTCCGGGATGAAAGGTTTCTGCGCGATGCATGTCTTAGATTCTCAACACATCTTCGGTGCCGGGCGCGTGCGCGGCCCGGCGTATTTCACCAAGTCAGAAGATGGCGGTGCAACGTGGTGGGTGACGAATCTCACCGCTGCCGGAGTGATGGGCGGACTGATGGATGTTTATTTCAAGGACGCGACGAATGGATTCGTTGTCGGCATGGACACAAATCTATTCGCATCGCCGCCGTATTACGGAAGCATCGCTCGAACGACCAATGGTGGTTTGACCTGGCAGGTGTTGGTCACGACGACTGTGGCGAACAGTTACTTTTGGAAAATGTCCTGGCCTTCGGCGAACGTCGGTTACGCATCGCTCCAACAGAATGGCTCTTACAGCACGGTCATTTATTACAAGACAACGGACGGCGGTGCGACGTGGAGTTCCAATGGGATTCCGCTGGCAAGCATCGGCGCGGCTACGTTTGCTTTGCAAGGGATTGGCTTTGTCAGCACGAACGAGGGCTGGATGGGCGGCTCGTCTTCAATGTCGCTTCCCTACAATCAAAACTTCATCCACACCACCAACGGCGGACTCACTTGGGTCACCGAAGGCTACAACAACACGCGCGGCATGAACCGCATTCGTTTCGTCAACTCCACGCTCGGTTACGGCTCAGGCCAGCAGCTCCATGTGTTCCGCGTCCCACTCGCAATCACAACCCAGCCCACGAATCGCCATCTCATCATCGGCGCAACAACCACCTTCAACGTCTCCGCTCAAGGCACGCCGCCGCTGAGT
>JANNAO010000128.1:0-2263 GCA_031384405.1 Verrucomicrobiota bacterium
TTGGTGGTACTTCCAAGGCTCTCCACTGTTTCCGGTGAAACCCAACACTCGAAGCGTGGGGCGTAGCGGTTGGCGACAGTGCGGAGCGCCAGTCTGTGACCGGCTTTGGGCGCACACCAACCCGCAGATGCCCGTACGAAAAGTGCGAATGACAACCGCTCTCGTTCGAAATCCCTAAGCCGGTCACAGACCGGCGCTCCGTCAAAGAGGGGTGACGCCTTCAGATTGAGGCCGAGAGATCGGGACTCCATCTGCCCAAGTCTCCACTGAAAACAGCGAAGAACCACAGGTGTACTCATTTCGCGCCGCAACTCAATCGCGCTTCTTGGTCGTTGATTGAACACCTTTCTTCCCCGCCGCGCGCACGGACTTTTGGGCAGCCACTTGAATCGCTTGGTTCGCCCACGCGACCGCTTCATCGCGATCTTCCAACACATCCGGCGGCACTTCGTGGTAACCCATCGTCATCACGCGACCTTTCATCTCGTAGGTGAATGGCGACATGTTTCTCGCTTCGTAGTGAGCGCGCGTGATGTCGTCCACTTTGAAATAAACCCTGCCCTCAAACAAAATCCCGAAGAAGTGGTCGCCGGAATAAATCCCGTGCCCGCCGAACATCGCCTTGGCGCGCAACTCCGGCAGCCCGAAGAGTTGATCCAGCACGAATGATTTGAACGTGTCGTCAGCCATGCGTCACCCCAACGCCGCCGTCACGATCGTCTGCGCTTCGGCGATGATGTTGTCGAGATGCGCCCCGCCTTTGAAACTCTCGGCATAAACTTTGTAGATGTTCTCTGTGCCGGACGGACGCGCGGCGAACCAGCCGTTGGCCGTCTCCACTTTCAATCCACCGATGTCCGCATTGTTCCCCGGAGCGCGAGTCAACTTTGCCGTGATCGCATCTCCCGCAAGTGAACTGGCTTTGACGGCATCAGGCGTGAGTTTCTTGAACGCCTTCTTCTGCTCCGGCGTGGCGGCAGCATCAATTCGTTTGTAGCTCGGCGCACCAAACTTCGACGTAAGTTCCGCGTAATGTTGGCCGGGGTCTTTACCAGTCGTCGCGCAAATCTCCGCCGCGAGCAGACCTAGAATTAATCCATCCTTGTCCGTGCTCCACACGCTGCCATCACGCCGCAAAAAACTCGCGCCTGCGCTTTCCTCGCCACCAAAACACACGCTGCCATCCGCAAGTCCGGGCGCGAACCATTTGAAGCCCACCGGCACTTCCATGAGCTTGCGACCCAACGCGCCGACGACGCGATCAATGATGCTGCTGCTCACGAGAGTTTTTCCGACGGCAGAATTTTTGTCCCACAACGGACGATGCGTGAGCTGATAGTTGATCGCCACCGCGAGATAATGATTCGGGTTCAACAATCCCGCCGACGGCGTGACGATGCCGTGACGATCCGCATCCGGGTCAGTGCCGAACGCGACGCTGAATTTGTCCTTCAATCCCACGAGGCTCGCCATCGCGTGTGGACTGGAGCAATCCATCCGAATCTTTCCGTCGTGATCCACGGTCATAAAACCAAATTGCGGATCCACCTTTGTGTTCACGATGGTGATGTCCAGGCCGTATCGCTCCTTGATCGGCTGCCAGTATTGCAACGACGCGCCGCCGAGCGGATCAATGCCGATGCGGACGCCCGCCGACTTGATCGCGTCCATATCAATCACCTCGCCAAGCGTCGCGACGTAAGGCGTGACAAAATCGTGTGGGTGCGTGTTGCTGGCCTTCAACGCAGAGTCGTAAGCGATGCGCTTCACGTCGCGATTGCCGCCGCGCAATAGTTCGTTCGCACGATTCTGCACGCAGCCCGTGATGTCCGTGTCCGCAGGGCCGCCGTTGGTGGGATTGTATTTGAACCCGCCATCCGACGGCGGATTGTGCGACGGCGTGATAACAATGCCGTCCGCAAGTCCGCTCGTGCGACCGCGATTGCAGGTCAAGATGGCGTGCGAGATCGAAGGTGTGGGCGTGAAGCCATCATCGCGTTGGATAAAAGTCTCGACGCCGTTGGCCGCGAGAACTTCAAGCGCGGTGCGTTGCGCGGGCGCGGACGCAGCGTGAGAATCTTTGCCTATGAACAGCGGACCACTGATCCCCTGCCCTTTGCGATATTCACAGATGGCCTGCGTGGTCGCGAGGATGTGCGCCTCATTGAACGTGCCATTGCCCGGCGTGCCGCGATGCCCGCTCGTGCCGAAACTGACAAGTTGATTCGCGTCCGCGAGATCAGGTTTGAGTTCGTAGTAATCG
>JANNAO010000140.1:0-4771 GCA_031384405.1 Verrucomicrobiota bacterium
CGCCGTGCATGTAGCGCGGATTGGAAAACAAATTCGCCGTGCCCCATAGCAACTTGATGCCGGTGCGCTTTTGTTCGTCCTTCAACACTTTCGCAACCGCGTCAAAATTCTTGTTCGACTCAGCGAGCGTCGCACCTTCCGGCGCAACATCGCGGTCGTGCCAGCAATAATACGGCGCACCGAGTTTCTCGATGAACTCGAACGCCGCGCGCACGCGGTTCTGGGCGTTGGCGACGGAGTTCGTGCCGTCGTCCCACGGACGCAACATCGTGCCCGCGCCAAACGGATCGCTGCCCGTGCCGCGGAACGTGTGCCAGTACACCACGGCGAAGCGCAGATGATCGCGCATGGTTTTGCCCGCGACGACTTCGCTGCCGTTGTAATGTTTGAACGCGAGCGGGTTCTTGGACTTCGGCCCTTCAAATTTGATTTTTGAGATTTTGGGAAACGCGGATTGCATGATTGTTTTAATGTTTTTCGCAACAGACAGATTGCGGAATTATCCTGCCGGGGTTCGTGCTGATTGGCAATCTTCCACTGCGGTGCAACCACTAAAAATTCTCTCGCTTGCGCTTGCCGGACTATTTCTGCCTAATTCAATCCATGCTGAGGCTTCCCCAAACCATCGCCTTCACGGCGTTGTTCACCAGTGCGTGCCTTGCCCAAACGCTTCCCCTGCCCGCTCGCGGGACTAACTCGATTTCCGCAGCCGACTTCATCCGCCAGATCGGACCACTGCCGTTGGCTGAACGCGAACAAGTCATCGCGTCAGAAATTCTCTCAGGCAATGTTCCCTCCCGTGTGCGTGAACTTCACCCGGTCACTCTCTCTCAAGTCGCGGACGGCAAAACCAACGTCGCGACCTTTTTTGTCACGCGCGATTATCTGGGAGTCGGCCACGACACAGATTTTTTCCGCACACCGCTCACTCCAGCCACGGCTCAACGCATCGCCGACGAACTCGGCTGCACGCTACCGACTCGCAAGATGGTGGACGCCATCCACGGCGCCGCTGGAATCAAACTCACGCCGCAACCCATTCCGCCAAACGCTGCGATGACCACCGTTCCCGTCTTCGCGGTTCACAATGAATTCATCCGCACACAACTGTTCGCGATCGGCGTCTCTCCAACTTCAACCGCACTCATCGCCGGACACAAGAAAGACGTGGTCATTCCCACCAATCTCGCCGCGCTCACAGACAACGTCGCCATCTACGGCTGGCATCGCACGAACGGCACGGCGATCCAACCGCTCTACACCAAGCATCGCGCAGATTGGGTGGATTACAGCCACGGCATCCGCCTAGTTCAGCAACAGATGATCTTGAACGGTCAGACCACCACTGTGGCGCGCGTGCTGGCTGACCCGAAACTCGCTTCACTGCTCAGTGATGATGGCGTCATTGCTCAATCGCGTTACTTGACTCGCAAAACATTTTTCGACGAACGCATCACCACGCTTTCGCCCGCGCCGGAAGTGACGGTTGAAATCAATTCTCCACCCGCAAAGGATTTTACAGCCGACAAACCCGTGCTGCTCGTTCTCTACGCGTTGCCCAACGGCAACACCATCGCGCAGACCGTTGGCAAAAAATTGTTGCCCGGTGACGACTGGCATTTCGACATCCAACACATCGGCGCGCAAACCCGCTTCCTCCGCGCGGCCATCACCAATCGCACCCTCGTCGTCGCCTATCTCGAAGCGAAAATGAAAAGCTGGCCCGCGTGGCGACGAAAGCATGGCGACAACCTCATCCCCGACATTATCGGTGCAATCAAACAACAATTCCCGACCAACAAACTCGAACTCGTCCTCACCGGCCACAGCGGCGGCGGGAGCTTCACTTTCGGCTATCTGAACGCTGTCACAAACATTCCCGCCGACGTGAAGCGCATCGCGTTTCTCGACAGCAACTACGCCTACGAAACCACGAATCATTTCACGAAGCTGGCGAACTGGTTGAAGCAGACCAACGAAACGTCCCACACGAACCGGAGTGTGCCCATCCCCGGGCACAGCAACGTGGTTAGCTCCATCAGTGCTGATCAATTTCAAGCCGCTCGAAATTTGAACATCGCTGCGCCCGGGGACGGGCGCACTCCACCGGATGAGTTTGCCCTGCACCACCTCTGCGTCCTCGCCTATCACGACTCGATTGCGTTGCTCGAAGGCAAAACATTCGTCAGCGAGCGCGGCGGCACATGGGGACGCAGCCACGCGATGCTGACGGATTTGCGGCGCGAATTCCCCTTCACCAGCCACACCAACAGCGCGGGCCTGCAATCACACGTCGCCGCGAACGGACAGATTCAATTCCTGCTCAAAGAAAATCCCGAGAAGAAAATCTTGCACACGGTTCAAGTGAGCCGCAACGGTTTCATCCACGCCATGCTGACCGGCACGCCGCTGGAAAATATCGGCTACGAATACTTCGGAGAGCGGGCTTACGAGCGGTGGATTCAACCGTCGTGACTGTGAATACTTTCGACTTGAGGATTAAGCCAAGCCAATCACACTGACCAAGTGCCGATCATCCAGTTCAAAGGAAAAACCGCAGTCGAAAGCTATCATCACGTCGTGCCGCATCACACGTTGGAGATGGACGGCAAACTTTCGCCTGCAAAAAAACCTGCGCTGGACGGAAATCTCATCATTGAAGGCGACAACCTGATTGCGCTGAAAAGTTTACTGCCGACGCACGCAGGCCGGATCAAGTGCATCTACATTGACCCGCCGTACAACACGGGCAACGAAGGCTGGATTTACAACGACAACCTCACGCAGCCGCAGTTCAAGGAATGGATTGGCCAGGCCGTGGGTAAAGAGGGCGAGGACGCCTGCCGCCACGACAAATGGTGCTGCATGATGTATCCGCGCCTGCAACTGCTCAAGGAACTGCTCCGCGACGACGGCGCGATTTTCGTCTCCATTGACGACAACGAAGTCCATCACTTGCGAATGCTGATGGATGAGGTGTTTGGGGAGGAAAATTTTGTGGCGACCGCAATTTGGGAGAAGGCTGATAGTCCGCGCATGGATGTAGAATACTTTTCCGCTCGACACGATTACGTTGTCGTGTTTGCAAAAAACTTAAATAATTTCTGCGTTAAGCGCATCGCTTACGATGATGAAAACCTTCCTGACCACTATGACAAAGTTGATGATGAAGGCCGTGCTTACTACCTGAAACCGCTGCGCGCAATGGGCGGGCAGGGCGAAACGCGGGCAGCACGTCCTAAATTATATTATGCCCTCACCGCGCCCGATGGAACGGAAGTGCATCCTCAATTGCAAGACGGGACAGATGGTGCTTGGCGTTGGAATAAGCAAAAGGTTGAGCGAGACAAGTGGCGCATTGAGTGGAAAGGAAGCGGCGCAGATTCGAGTCCTTATTTCAGAATCTATGCCGACATGTCAAAAGGTCGCCCGCCGGAAACTATTTTCCCGCATGAAGAAGTCGGAAGCAATCGGACTTCACGCATAGAAATTAAAAATGTTTTTCGCGAGGGCGATGTTTTCAGCACGCCAAAACCAATCGGTCTATTGAAAAAATTAATTAATCTCGTTGCTGATAATGATTCTTTCATTCTCGACTCGTTCGCTGGCAGCGGCACGACGGCGCACGCAGTTCTGGAGTTGAACAAAGAAGACGGCGGTAACCGCAAGTTCATTCTGGTTCAGCAGCCGTTCGACACGAAGGAAAACGAAACCGAGAAGTTCAACATCTGCGAGCAGATCACCGCTGAACGTGTCCGGCGGGTGGCCAAAGGATATTCCTACAAAAACGGCGGCGGGAAAATCAACAAGGTCGAAGGTCTGGGCGGTGAGTTCGCCTACGTGCGCGTGGGCGACAAACTCATGGGCGAGTATCGGCAATTCGGCGACAAGCTGCCGAGCTATGAGGAAGTGGCGCGTTATATTTATTTCACGGAGACGAGCCAGAATTTTGACGTGAAGAAAATGAACGAGGCCACCGGCAAGATTGGCGAGCATAAGAACACGAGTTATTACCTGCTCTATACGCCGGAGAAAACGGAAGCCCGCGCGATGGACATGGCGTTCTTGAAAAATCTCAAGGACAAGAATCCGCACAAGGTGATTTATTGCGAGAAGGTCTGGGCACATCGGGAAGACTTGAGCCAGTTCGGGGATATTCGCCCGATGCTCGTGCCGTTTAATTTGAAGTAGCCGATGAAGCTGAAGAAATACCAAGCCGAACTGCTCAAGGGGATAAATGTTTATCTCGTTGCGCTGGCAAAGGAACAGGCGAGCCACAACAAGCACGCGGCGATGGATGCCTGGGAAAACGCGGAAGTTCCCGGTCGCCGCTACGTGGAACGGCGCAACGGTCTGGGCAAGGACATGCCGAGCTTCTGCCTGAAAGTTCCCACCGGCGGCGGCAAGACATTGTTGGCGACGCAAGTCCTCGGTTTGATTTACAGCACGATTCTGGAAAAGCGGAATGGCACGGGGCTGGTCTTGTGGGTCGTGCCGAGCGACCAGATTTACAAGGACACGCTGAGGGCGTTGCGGGATCGGAATCATTTTTACCGCTTCTCGCTGGAACACGCCGTCAGTCGCCGCGTGGAAGTCTGGGAGAAGCACGAGATCAACCGGCTGACGCCGACGCAGCTAAACAGTTCGTTGAATGTTCTGATCATCAAGCTGGCGAGTGCGAACCGGGAAACCAAGGATCAGCTCAAGATGTTTCAGGACAGCGGCGGCAACATCGTGATGCACTTCCCGCCGGAGGATGATCTGGCGGCGC
>JANNAO010000198.1:0-11083 GCA_031384405.1 Verrucomicrobiota bacterium
GTGCGTGGTGCCGTAATTATCCCATGGGCCATAAATCTCGGTGTAGGTGTCCTTGGGTTCACCGTTTTGTACGTCAATGGAGTTGGGGTCGGCTTGGTTTGGCCAGCGCGCACTCCACAACTGCGGGGCTGCCGGAGAAACCGGGGTGGGCGGATTGATTGAGGGTTGGGCGAGTTGGTTTTGCAGTGAGACAGATGCCTGACCGAGAATAAACGCGGCGTAGTTGCCGTTGATGTAAATGGCGGGGCGAATTCCCATCACGGCATAGACGCGTTCGGAGAAATCCACGGTGAACTGTGCCATCTCGTTGTCCGACCGAATGCCGTCGCCCGCTTCGAGATCGTGAACGGGAACGAGGTAGCCGGGTCGCATCCACGGGCCAGCCATCTGGATGAAATGATCGGCTTCGTCTGTGCCGGAGTTTGGGATGCCGCCGGAGTTGGTGGTGGTGGCAATGATGTCGGGGCGGGAAAAATGATATGAGCCGGCGTACATCCCGGCGGCGGGAACGCGGTTCATGTTCTGAATGTAGTAAGGATCGTCGTAGCGTTGGGAGAGCGTGTTCGTGCCGAAGTTATTGTTGGGATAGTTCTGATTATAAACACCCGTCGTGCCGCCTCGGCTGGAGCGCAGGATGATGAAGTGCCGGTTTTCGTTCGTGCGAACGTTGTTCCACGTCGTCTGTGAAATGCTTCCCTGCCATGCCGAGATGTCGAGGCCGAGCAGTCGCGTGACCTGCGCGCTGGCGGTGAAGGCGGTCGCGAGGAACAGGGCGACATGGATTCTGAGCAATGAATGGAGCAAGTGTTTCATGTGTTTCGGTCTGAATGTAGCGTGTTCAATCATTCCGGCCAACGGCATCTTTGTGTCATCTCAAAAAGAAACCGGGACGGTGTGCCGTCCCGGTTTCCATGGATTCTTAATGCCGCACGATCAGCGGCGCACTTTGAAGAACACCGCGCCGGTCACGTTCGTGGTGAGCGGGCTGGTTGAGCCGACGATGTCGTTGTAGGGGCCAGTGACGACGGTAGCGGATTGTAGCACGCCGGGGCCGGTCCAAGTAATTACGTTTCCATTTTGTTTGACGCGCGGGGCGTATTTGAGCGCGATCAATCCGTTGTTTGAGTCGAGCGCGAAGACGCGACCACCAGAAACGTCGAACGCGACCGCACCCGTGCCGTTGGCATTGTCGTTGTCCGAGCCGAAGAATTCCTGATCCACGAGAACTGCGTTCGCGGCGGGATTGCTGACATCCAACATGCGGAGGTTGGAAGGAACATCGCCGGTGCCGATAGCTGCAACGAATCCGTTGGCCTCGTCTGCGCCGATGTTGTTTCCGGTCTGACCGCCGACGGAAACAACGACATCGTTGGTGCCATTGGAGATGTCATAAACAACTTTGCGGAGTTGGAATCCGCCGGAAGTTGCCCAGAAGGAATCACCTGAGCCAGATGTCAAACCCAAGCCAGCAAAGCCAGCCGGAGCAGGTGTCGGAGCTAATCCCGCATCCACGATGTTAGCGGTGAACGTGACTCCGTCAGCAGTTGTAAATACAACCACGATTGTGCCGCTGCGAGTGGACGCGATGAGTTTGGTGTTCACGCCGGAACCTTGCACCGCGAACGTGTCGCCGATGCGTGCGCCAGCGGGATTATCAGGACCATAGGCGATGGTGGCGACGGTGGCAGGATCGGCATCAGCCCAGCGATAGATAGCAAACCCTCCGCCGCTCGTGATGTTTGCCAAGTTACAAACATAGATGGCACCGTCATCAGCCACCCCAATTGCACTAATCGGGAATTGTTCTGTTGGCTGACCACCAACACCGGTCATGTTGAGGTTTGTGACGTTGGCACCGGTGCTGGCGTTCACTTGGTTGATGCTGGGAGTGCCAGCGCGGCTGACGACAAGCACTTGGTTGCTCAAGGCGTGATAAGCCATGCCGCGTTGGGTGTTGTCTGTGGTCATATAGGTTCGAGTGCCCGCATTGACCTGCCAGAGTTTCGCGCTCTCGGTTGTCAATACCGAGGGAAGCAATCCGATCTGAGCGTTTGAGCTGGTGACTGAGCCGCCGCCGTTGGTGATGACGACGGAATAGTTGCCCGCTTGGGCGATGGAGATGTTCGTCAGGTTGAGCGAGGCGTTGGTGGCCGCGCTGATGGGATTGGTGTTCAGTCGCCATTGATACTTGAGGCTGGAGCCTGATGCTCCAACCGAGAGTGTGTAAAAACCGCCAGTTAGAATGTTTGTATTTCCGATCGGTTGCACTGTGATTGACGGAGGCGGATTTGTGACGACAAATAGAGTCATCAATACCAGACCACCGCCGGGCTCAAGGATTGCGACTTTATTTCCATAAATGTCGGCAGCACCGATAGCGTTGCCATTTGCAATGAACGGACCAGGCATCGGTTCGGAGGCAGAGATTTGAATCGCATTGGTGGCGGTAATATCAACGAGGCGCGCTTGGTGTTCTGTAGAATTCTGGGCAGCCGAAGAACCGTAGGCGACTCCCATCAATACCTTAAGACCGTTGGTAGTTGTGACGTCAAACCCTGTAAATCTCGCTTCTAAGCTAAAGCTCCCGACGTTTGTTGCCGTCAGAGTGACCGGGTCGTAAGTCACATAGTGAGTCAATGTCGAAGGAGGGGCAGTGTTTCTCCCGATAACTGCATTGTTTGCCCCATCGAAACACATGGTGCGTCCGACATTAACGGACGCCGTGAAGCCCGCTGGTAATGAGATTTTCTTTAACACGTAATTTGTAATGACACTAAATTCGTTGAGTTCGGCATTAAAGTTTGTGCCATCGGCGGTGGTGAACAGTGCCAAGTTGGTGCCGCCAATCCCAGACATGATTATTTCTGTGCTGGTGCCGCTGCCGCGCAAATCCATGACATCGCCGTACCGTGTACCGCCAGATGCTAAGTTTGGAACAAGATTGCTGAATACAACGAGTGGAGCTGCGGTGTCAGTGTCTGACCCCCAACGATAGATTTTAAGAGCAGAAGCACCTCCCGCAGTTGGTGCGGCAACGTTAGCGGCATAAATAACACCATCTGCCGCTGCCCGCACTTGACTGAGTGAAATCCCACCTCCGGTCACGCCACTTCCACTCAAACGCGTTAAAACAACCCCGGTAGCACCGTCAACGACAGTCAAGTGATTTGATCCGGCATCACGAGTGGCATAAATGACGTTTCCATTGGCTGGGTTGATACAAACGCCGCGAACGTTGTTAAGTGCTGCTCCGGCCCCGTTTGTCAAAAGGAAGTCGTATTCTTGGAGGACAGGCATCTTCCAAACATTTGTCCAAGCAGCGGACAAAGTTTGTGAATAAGCTGTCGTCCAGGTGGTGGCGATCACCATTCCGATGAGTAGTGTTCGCGTGGCGAACTGTCGAATGAGTGTTTTGTATTTCATACTGCTTTTTGGGTTTGTTGTTACTTGATGGGTTTTGAGACAGGGAAAATGGTTAATAAACTTTCGGCACGGTGTCCTGGATGCGCGGGCAGTCAGGATCGTTGGCGGGTGGTGGTGTGGCGTTAAATTTGATTTGATCCACGGGTTTGAAAACGTGCGAGCCGCGCCAGCGGAAGAATTCTACGTGACCGTCTCCAAATGACACGTTCGCGCCCCGGCTGTGTCGTGTGCCCGGCACATTCCAGAATCCGAGATATGGGGTGGCGCCAACACCGACGGCGTAGATGCCGCAAACGCCGTTGTCTATGCTGTCTTCGTGTTCGTCCAGAAATAATGATGCTTGGGACGCTGCGGGCGCAATGAGTTGGCTGGTTTTGTATGGACTGCGAGGATCCGCCGGTGTCGGGTCATAACTGTCAGCCCTGTCGCAATCTGCTGATCCAGAAATGTTGATCCAATTCATCGCGCTACTCATGGCGTAACTTCGCACGCGTGGCGCGTTTGCAGTTCCAAGTATTTTTGCCTTGTCCGCCGGGCATTTGTAAATGCTGGTGGATTTATTGTATTGGTAGAGCGTTCCGTTTTTGAGGTTGTTGATTTGAGTCGTGGGCGCATCAGAGGAGGCATCTCCGATGATCCAGGAGCAAGGTGCTGCTTGAACCCCGATACTCCAGTTTCTCACCATGATCTCATTGTTGTCCCCGGAATACATGACCCAACAGATGCTGAGTTGCTTGAGGTTGTTCATGCACTGTGTCGTGTAGGCTTTTTCCTTGGCCTTGGCTAGCGCAGGCAGAAGCATCGCCGCGAGGATCGCAATGATGGCGATGACGACCAGCAGCTCAATAAGCGTAAAGCCAACCGACCGGCCGTTTGATTGCCGTTTCGATTTGTCTGCGACGTTGCTGCGGCTGTTCCGAAGCACTGACGAGCATGGGTTAGTCACGCCACTAAATAAACCCAGCCCGAAAAAACTTTCAACGAAAACTCCAATGCCACGCCTTACATATCCATGTAACTATTTGTTTGTTTTGAGTTTTTTCAGCCCCGTAACTATGCTCTGCGCGTTCATGTTTTCGCGCCTGAAAGCTTTCGTCAGCCCAATCAACAATCGCTGCGATTTGCCACAACAGATCGGTCTGATCTGGCTTGCCTTGGCAATCGCCCTGAACGCATCGGCAGCCGATCCCGCCCGATACAGCGTTCGCTCATGGCAGACGGATGAGGGGTTGCCGCATAATTCCATCCGCGCCATCGCGCAAACGCCGGACGGTTATCTCTGGGTGGGCAGCGAGAATGGTTTGGCGCGGTTCGATGGCATCCGGTTCACGCCGTTCGATGAGCTTTCTGCTTCCCCATTAAAATCTCCCGCAGTCAACGCGCTGCTCGTGACCACCAATGGCGCTCTTTGGATCGGGTTGGAGAGCGGCGGCCTCGCTCTTTGGAAGGATGGAAAAATTTCGCGGTATTCAAAAAATGAAGGTCTGCCCGGGGTTCATGTGCGTTGCCTTGTTGAAGCGAAAGATGGTTCGCTCTGGATCGGAACGGAATCCGGTCTGGCGCAGTTGAAGTCAGGAACGCTCACTGCATTGCCCAAAAAAGCGGGTGTCACGGATGCGCCCGTCAACGCCATTTGCGAAGACGCGCGCGGCATCATCCGCGTGGCGACGCCAAACGGCATGTGGAGTCTCGACGCGCAAGGCGTGGTGAGTGAGGAGAATTTCGGCATCGGGGCGATCCGTTCTAGTTTGCGCACTGTGTATTCGGATCGCGCGGGGAATCTCTGGTTCGGCGGATCGGGCGGGTTGCGTTACGTGAAACTTTCCGAAGAACGTCCGGTCATGCGCGTGACCAAGTTACTTCAACAAATCATTTCCACCGTGCGTGAGGATCAATCCGGCCAGCGTTGGGTGGGGACTGTTCGCGGCGTCGTGCGGATGCGTGGTGACTTGGTGATCGGCTGGCCGTTGAACGACGCGGCCACGGGCGATCTGGTTCACACTGTCTTTGAAGATCGTGAGGGTAACATCTGGCTCGGTTGTCGGGATGGATTGCACCGGTTGACGCCGTCTCGTTTCTCCACCATCACGGCGCAACAGGGGTTGACCGCCAATGATGCGAAGTCAGTTTGCCAGGATGCTTCTGGCGCGATTTGGGTGGCAAGTTTCGTGGCGGGGTTGAGCAAGGTGAACACGAACGGCGTCATCACCGCCATCCGCACCACAAACGGTCTGACCGATGACGCGGTGCTGTCATTGCATCCGGCGCGGGACGGAGGGCTGTGGGTCGGGATGGATTATGGTCGCGGCCTGAACAAACTGGATCGCAACAACCGGAACATTTTCCCCCCGCAGACAAACCTCATCTCCGCATCTATTCGTGTCATCCATGAAACTGCCACGGGCGAGGTCTGGATCGGCACGGGAAAAGGTTTGAACGTCATCCGGGGCGATCAGACAAAAACCTACACCATCACGAATGGTCTCGCGGGCGACAGCATCACCGCCATCTGTGAAGACCGGCAAAACAACATCTGGGTCGGCACAATCGGCGGCATCAGCCGTTGGTCGGGCAAAGGATTTTCCAACTACACCGAGCGTCAGGGCTTGCCCAACAACTTCATCAGTTCGCTCTGCGAAGATCGCGAGGGCGATCTCTGGGTCGGGACTCGCGGCGGTGGATTGAGCCGGTTGAGGGCGGGGCGATTCACGACTTACTCGACGAAGGATGGGTTGTTCAGTGACGACATTTTTGAAGTGGTGGGAGACGACTCGGATTATTTTTGGATGAGTTGCCGGCGCGGATTGTTCCGCGTGAGCCGGAAACAATTTGATGAGTTCGATGCCGGAAAAATCCCGCGCATCAACTGCACCGTGTTCGGACGCGAGGATGGTCTGGCCACCGTGCAATTCAACGGCGAGGCCAAGCCTGCGGGGTTCAAGAGTGCCGATGGTCGCATCTGGTTTCCGACGATCCGTGGTGTGGTGGCGGTGGATCCGCAGGTGAAAGCCAACGAATTTCCGCCGCAAGTGCGGATCGAAGAAGTCACGGCAGACCGGAAGAATTTATCAACGGTGCAAGGTGACGCCGCCCGGCAAGGCGTGCTGGAAGTTCCGCCCGGCAGCGGTGGCGTGGAGGTTCATTACACCGCGCTCAGTCTTCAAGCGCCGGAAAAAAATCGTTTCAAATATAAATTGGAAGGCGTGGACGTGGATTGGGTGGATGCGGGCAATCGGCGCGTCGCCTATTACAACAACGTGTTGCCAGGCCAGTATCGTTTCCGCGTCATCGCCTGCAACAACGACGGCGTGTGGAATGATTCCGGAGCGCAACTCGACATGCACATGCAACCGCATTACTGGCAGACGGGCTGGTTTCGCGCGGCGATCATCGCGCTGTCCATCCTTCTGGTCGCCGCGTTTTATCGCGCTCGCGTTGCGCGGCTGCGCGCTCTCGCTGATCTCCGCATCCGCATCGCCCAGGATTTGCATGATGACATCGGCTCACGCCTCACTCGCGTGGCCATGGTCACGGAACTTGCCGACCGCGAGACGCCTGATGGGGCTGGCAAATCACACATCCAAAACATCGCACGCACCGTGCGCGACATCACCCGCGCCATGGATGAAATCGTCTGGACGATCAACCCGCGCAACGACTCGCTCGAAAATCTGGCGAACTACATTTTCCACTACGCGCAGGAATACTTCCAAGACACCAACGTGCGCTGTCGCCTAGACCTTCCGCATGATTTGCCGGATCGCCGCGTCACCACGGAGGAGCGGCACAACTTGTTCATGGCGGTGAAAGAGGCGTTGAACAATGTGCTCAAACACGCGGGTGCAACAGAAGTTCGCATCGCTCTGACCCATGTCGAGAAACGGATGATGATCGTCATCAGCGACAATGGACGCGGTGTGAGTGCCGGACAAACCGACCTGACGGGCGTGGGGATGTTGAACATGAAACAACGCCTCGAAACCATCGGCGGCAAGTTTGATCTGGAAAGCAACCCAAGCGGCGGCACTGTCGTGATGATGCGTTTGCCGGGAAAATGGACGGCGTAAAACTGAAACTCCTATGAAAACAAAAAAGCTGACTCCGATTCATCCGGGCGAAATTCTCAACAAGGAGTTTATGAAACCGCACAACCTTTCGCAGAACGCGCTCGCGCGTGCGCTCGGCGTGCCTCCCCGGCGGATCAATGAGATCGTGATGGAGAAACGCAGCATCAGTGCCGACACCGCATTGCGGTTGGCGCGTTTCTTCGGCACCACGGCAGAACTGTGGGCGGGATTACAGGCGGATTACGACTTACGTCTGGTGCGTTACGAGAAAGAAAAGCAGATAGAGCGCGACGTTGAACCGTTGGCCATGTTGCAATCGGCAATGGCGTGAAGTCCGTAACGCTCACCATCTATCCCGAAGCCAAACACGATTCGTGGAAGCTGACCTACGCCGACTCGAAGTTTTACGAGTGGTTTCTGAAGCAGTCGCGTTGATGCCGTGGCTGTTTTCGTGAGAACACGGCAGAATTCCATGCAGGAATGCCGCGCTCTCTCGAACGCCGGCACAAATCACTCCAGCCCGCTCGCCTTGCGCGCACGCTTGAGAACTTCCGTCGCCTTCGCCCGCGCTTTAGCAGCACCGTCAGCGAGAACCTTGTTCACGTAATCCAAGTTGGCCACCAATTCGGCGCGCTTGGTTCGCGCGGCGGCGAAATGTTCCCAATACACCTCGAACAGTTTCTTCTTCAGATCGCCGTAGCCCATGCCGCCAGTGCGCAGCTTTTCCTCCCACTCCTTGCCAACGCCCGCATCAATCACCTTGAGCAACTGAATGGCGATGTTCAGTTCCGCGTCCGGCTTCGGCTCGGCAGGCGTGCGACTGTCCATCTTGAGAGCCATGACTTTTTTGCGGAGTGCCTTTTCGTCGCCGAAAATCTCGATGGTGTTGCCGTAGCTCTTGCTCATCTTCTCGCCGTCAATGCCCGGCACTTTCGCGGTGTCAGCCTTGATCTGTGGTTCGGGGATTACGAACGTCTGGCCGTAGGTTTCGTTGAACTTGGTGGCGATGTCGCGCGTCATCTCGACGTGCTGCTTCTGATCCTGACCGACGGGAACAATGTTTGAATCGTAGATCAAAATGTCCGCCGCCATCAGCACAGGATACGCGAACAAGGCGTGATTGACGGGAATTCCCTTGGCGGACTTGTCCTTGAACGAGTGCGCACGCTCCAGCAATCCCATCGGCGTGAGCGTGGAAAGCATCCACGAAAGCTCACAGACTTCCGGCACGTCAGATTGGCGGAAGAACACCGAGCGCGCCGGATCAAGACCGCACGCGAGAAAGTCCAACGCCACGTCCATCGAATTTTTGCGCCGCGCCGCCGCATCGAACAACGACGTCATCGAGTGATAATCCGCGATGAAATAAAACGCCTCGCCCTTTTCCTGAAGCTCGATGGCAGGGCGCATCATCCCGAAATAATTTCCGAGATGCAGCGCGCCGGAAGGTTGGATGCCAGACAAAATTCGCATGGGGAAACTTTAATAAGGAAACCATGAAGGCAGGAAGAAAAGAATGTCCGGTCACGATTTGAAATTCATGGCTTCATGGTTTCCTCATCGGAATTTTTCCCCGAGCGGTGAGGCGAGTTGTTGCTGCGATTGGTTTCAGCCGGTTTCCACGCCATCAAACTTCCTCAATAAAAGTGCGATTTTATCTTGTGCAACATGCGTGAGAGTGGCTTTAATGCGGCCTCGAATCGTATTCGAACCAAACAAACGTAATAAAATCAATATGGCTAAAGCATTGTCCAAATCACAAATCGCATCCGAAGTCGCAACCAAAGCCGGCATCTCCAAGAAGGCCGCTGCTGAAATCCTGGAGTTCATCGCGCAGCTCGCGTACAAGAACGCCAAGAACACCTTCACGCTGCCCGGTCTCGGCAAGCTCGTGTTGGTCAACCGTAAGGCTCGCATGGGCCGCAACCCCGCCACTGGCGAAGCGATCCAGATCAAAGCCAAGCGCGTCGTGAAGTTCCGCGTCGCCAAGGCCGCGAAGGACGCGATCCTCGGCACTAAGTAATTTTTAACTCCCCCCACAAGGCACTCTGAGTTTCTCGGAGTGCCTTTTTTTATTCTGACGGACACTCTCTGCTCATAATCCCGCCGCTTCAGACACGCGCTGTCAGCAACAAATCCTCACCCAACTTGCGCCACTCCACATCGCGTAGGTGCAATGCTTCGCTCAAGCTTTTCGCGCCTTCACCCGCGACTCCTTTGCGCGAATCGCGCCCGCCCAGAATCTTCGGCGCATAAAAGAACGCCACGCGCTGCGCAAATCCGCCCATCAAGAACGACGCGTTCACCTCGCCACCGCCCTCTACCAGGAGGCTTGTGATGTTTTCTTTGCCCAGCGTGCGCAACAACCAGCGCAGGTTAATTGCCGATTGGGTCAGCGGCGCGATGAGGACATTCGTTTGCTTTGCCAGTGCAGCCACGCGCTTCTTCGGCGCTCGCTCACTCACGACAATGGTCGTCAACGTTGAGTGTTCATCGCTCACGAGCTTTGCGCTCAGTGGTGTCCGCGCCATTGAATCCAAAACAAACCGCTGAATCGGCTTCCCCATCTCCCATCTCCCATCTCCCATCTGCCTTCTCACCGTCAAACTCGGATCATCCGCCAGCACCGTGTTCACTCCCACGAGAATGGCATCGCTCCCTTGCCTCAACTTCATCCCATGCGCGCGGGCTTCCTCGCCCGTGATCCACTTCGATTCGCCACTTGCCGTCGCAATCTTGCCGTCCAACGTCATTGCCGCCTTCACGGTCACGAACGGTGTGCGATTCACGATCCAATGATTGAACGCCTCGTTCAACTCAGCGCATTCAACTGCTAGTTGCTGGTAGGGCGCGTCACTCCGTGCGCGCCGTATTTGGTGGGGCGAGCATCCTCGCGAGCCGCCCCCGTGCTGGGAAAGATTTGTGGAACGAAGGCTCGTCAGTAGCCTCGCCCCACCTTCACGCAACTCGCTTCCGATCACCACGACTTCAATTCTCGCACGCTTCAAAATCGCAAAACCTTTTCCGACATGCATCGGATTGGGATCCGTTGCGCCTACGACCACACGTTTGATTCCAGCAACCTTGATCGCATCTGTGCAAGGCGGCGTCCGGCCATGCGTGCAACAGGGTTCAAGCGTGACGTAAAGCGTCGCACCCTTGGGATTGTGTCCACGATTGTTGGCATCGCGGATCGCCTCAATTTCCGCGTGCGGCCCGCCTGCGGGAGCTGTTCGCCCGCGTCCAATCATTTTGCCGCCCTTCACCAAAACTGCACCCACAGTCGGGTTCGGCGAAGTGCAGCCATAGCCACGCCTCGCAAGCCGCAAAGCCAGCCGCATGAATTGAACATCAGACATCGCCACAATCGTAACGACACGCGTCCCACGCGCCAAAGCGAAAAGGTTGCGCCCCCGTGAACCCAACCAGCCCGTTCCCACATTCAAATGTGGGTGCGATTCAAAGTGACGGTCAGGTGGTGGAACGCCTCGCGCTGCGAGGCGTAGTGCCGCGTACAGCGGCGCAATCCCTTGTCGCCCGATTCCGCCCGCTCTACGCGGGCGGAGTTCTCGCAGCGCGAGAACTCCCACCAC
>JANNAO010000222.1:0-13118 GCA_031384405.1 Verrucomicrobiota bacterium
GTCGTAGCCGCGATATTCGAGGCGACGCAATGCTTCCAGCAAAACGGGCGAGGCTGCTTTTTTTCCGAGGTATCCAATGATGCCGCACATAATTTGGTTAAATGGTTAAATCGTAAATCAACGCCCCACGTCGGCGGCTACTGCTGATGGTTGTGTCAAAATCCAGTCCGCCGCTGCCGACAAATCATCCACCACGATATAGCGGGAGATTTCAGCAGCGTTCTTTTGTTCAGTTTTTCGACCGTAACCGGTGCGGACGAGGATGCTTTTCCTCACGCCCGCGTTCCAGCCACATTCGAGGTCAATCCATTTGTCCCCGATGATGAAGCTATTGGCAAGGTCTATGCCGAACTCGTCCCGCGCATCGAACAAAAACTGGGGCGAAGGTTTCCGCGCACGACTTGACTGGTCTGGAGCTTCCGGCGCGACGTAGATTTTCCGGATGGAAATTCCTTGTCGCTGAAACTCACCGAGGATGTGGGCGTGAACTTTTTCCACATCCGCCATCGTGTAGTAACCGCGCCCGACGCCGGATTGGTTTGTGACGATGAAGAGTTGGAATCCGGCATCCCCAAGCCGCTTGAGACCTACAATCGTGCCGGGCGTGAACATGACTTGCTCGACGCGGTGGAGGTATTCACATTCCTCGATCAACACCCCGTCGCGATCCAAAAAAACTGCGCGGCATAAATTCATCACGCGCGGATGATGGACAGATTACGGGATCCAAATCAAATCCGGGTTGTTGGTTAACCCGGTGTTATTTGAAAAATTCCAATATGCTTTGTTGCCGAAGCGCGCGGAATGTCCGTCAAGGAATGTAAAGTTGGCTCCGGCAGAATGGAGGTTGGAGTGGACGTTGTTTTGTTGCGCCACCGGAGCCAGGCCGCCGTTATCGAACAACCAGACCGTCGCGATTGGTTTCAAAATGCTGTTTATCGTCACGCGATTCCCGGCTCCGCTCAGGTTGACATGGCGATTAAGGCAATAGTGAAAAAGATTATTGCTGTTGCTACGACGCGTGTTGGATGGGCAAATCCAGATGGATCGTCCGGGGTCAATGGATGCATTTGTCCGCCAGGCGACCTCGGCGTAAGTCGGCAAGTTCAGCGTCCGGGGCAAGTCAATATACCAGCCGTCATCGCGGGAAGACCCGCTCGCTGAACCGTCAATGGGTAAATAATCCTCGTGCTCCGAGGCAAACAATTGTGTGGCGAGACCCCATTGCTTGAGATTATTGAGACACACCGTTGTTTTCGCCTTTTCCTTCGCCTTGTTCAGAGCAGGCAACAGCATTGCCGCTAGAATGGCGATGATGGCGATGACAACCAACAATTCAATCAGGGTGAATGCGCGATGCGATGGCAGACGCCGGGTTGTTTTTACGAGAGACGGCATAGGACACGGTAATAAGCGAATGTTCGACCACCAAGCCGCAGAAAGAAAAGCCGCAATAATTGATCACCTGACAGCCTTGAAGCATCCGGCTCAAGGAATATCGCGGTTCGGGTTCCACCAGATGTCGCCATTCATGACTTCCAAGCGGTTTGGTGGCGGCGAAACTTTGTTGAAAACATAATCCCACTTGAAGATTTGAGAGTGACCGTCAATAAACGTAATCACGCCTCGGTCGTTATGGCGTTTTGGAAAATAAGACCAACGCGCTGCGGGGAAAATACCGTTGCGAGTCGGCGTGGAAGTATAGGCTTCAAGTGTCGGGCTAAATGCAACCTCGGTCATCATCACTACGGAAGAAGGATTACGAACAGTTCCCAACTTAGGCATGGCGGGGTAGGTAAAGCTGTTGCCTTGCACTCCGTTGTTAATGGAAGTCTTCAACTTGAGATCCAAATTCATCACGTAGCTGAAAAATCCGAAACCTCCACTTTGAAGAAAAACATCTGCTGACGAAGCTTTCGCCGTGGGACAATGCCAAATTTTTCCCGTTGCACCCGGAAAAGGCAATTTTACCTGTGCATTACCGCCCGGCAGGTTGTAGTAATAAGACAATGGCCTGTCGGCCATGACAGTGGGAAGCACATTGAACCAAGCATTGTCATCGTTTGGACTGCCCGGCCCCGTCACACTGCCCGTATCCACACCATATTGAGCAGTACTGTCGGTACCATCTCTAGGAATCGCGTCCGCGTTGTCGGTCGAAGTGATATGCAGAGCAAGTCCCCACTGCCGGAGATTCGAGAGACAATTGATGGCCTGTGCCTTGGCTTTTGCTTTGGAAAGCGCGGGCAGAAGCATGGCTGCAAGGATGGCGATAATGGCAATCACCACCAAAAGTTCGATCAATGTGAATCCACGGAAAACCGACTTGGAAGATGACTTTGAATGTAGTGTAGTCATGGTGCTTTTTATTGTTGCTGATTTGACTCAAGCGATCCGTTTGACCGCCTCTATTTTTTAAGGTTTGTTTCGATTTGACTCTAGCCCGCGTTGTCAGCCAAATGCAAGCGGATTAAAACGAATGTTGGCAATGCAATCCTCGCAGTTTCAGACCGCTACCTGCTGCAAATTGGCCTTTCTTTTCGAAGGCGTGGATTGCGATTGAATTGGGGTCTTGATTCCTCACTAAATCCCGGCGTGACAGAACAAACGAGGATTCACCGGCGTGACATTTGGGGTTGCCTGGTTTTGGCTGTGGTCACTCTGGTGCTTTACCTGCCGGCGTTGCGTCACGATTTTGTCCAGTACGATGACCAGCAATACGTGACGGAGAATCCGCAGGTGCAGGCGGGGCTGTCCGTGACGGGCTTGCAATGGGCATTTGGTTTTCACGCAGGCAACTGGCATCCGCTGGCGTGGCTCTCGCACATGCTGGATTGTCAGCTCTACGGGGCCAACCCCGCCGGGCATCACCTCACAAGCATCCTCCTGCATACGGCCAATGCGGTGCTGCTGTTACTGGCGTTGCGTCGGCTGACTGGCGCAACGTGGCGGAGTGCAATCGTGGCCGCGTTGTTCGCATGGCATCCGCTACATGTGGAATCGGTGGCTTGGGTCGCGGAACGCAAGGACGTGTTGTGCGCCTTGTTTTGGTTGCTCACGCTTCACGCCTACGCCGGATATGCCGCCCGACCGGGTGCGAGGCGTTATGCCGCCACACTGGGATTCTTCGTGCTGGCTCTGATGGCCAAACCCATGGCGGTGACGTTGCCATTCGTGTTGTTACTGCTGGATTACTGGCCCTTGAAACGAGTTCAAAACAAATCGTTACGCGCATTGTTCTGGGAGAAAACTCCCTTCTTTGCGGCCACGCTGGGTGTCTGTGTGTTGACGATGCTGGCGCAGGAGCAGGCGATTGCTTCTACGGCGGGACTCACGGTGTTGCAGAGACTGGCGAACGTCGTGGTGGCCTATGCACATTACTTGGGCGCGATGTTTGTGCCGCAAAACTTGGCGGTGTTCTATCCGTATCAACTTTTTCGGCCAGCAAGCACAATCTGGCTCGCTTGTCTGGTAATCGCGGCGGTCTCGCTGCTGGCAATGTTCAATGCGCGGCGGCGTCCTTACCTTCTAATCGGCTGGCTGTGGTATCTCGGCACGCTTGTGCCGGTGATCGGTTTGGTGCAGGTGGGGGATCAGGCGTGGGCCGACCGTTACACCTATCTGCCGCTGATTGGATTGTTCGTATTCGTAGTTTGGGGCGCAGCGGAGTGGATCGGCAATCGTCCCCGCTTGCGAGTTGTTGCGGTGGCTGTGATGGCGATTGTCCTGCTGGCCACGACATCCGTGCAGCTTCGCCACTGGAAAAACACGCGCACGCTGTTTGAGCATGCAGACCGCGTCACCCACGAAAATCAAATGGCCGCCACAATACTCGGCAGTCTGCTGGCCCAGGAAGGACGACTGGACGACGCCATTGAACATTTTCAACGGGCACTTCGTTACAAGCCTGGCTACCCGGAAGCCCATTTTTTCCTCGGTCATACGTTCGACCAGCAGGGCAAGCTGGAAGAGGCGGTTGTGGAATACCAAAGTGCGCTCCGGTTCAAGCCCATGCAGGAGCAGACGCACATCTTTTTGGCGATCACTCTGGCGAAGCAAAAAAAACTGGAGGATGCCATCAACCATTATCTCGCAGCCCTGAAACTCAATCCACAGTCAGCAGTCACTCACAACAACCTGGCCCGGATATACCATACCCTCGGCCAGTTCGATGCGGCGGTTGAACACTACACGAGTGCCTTGCGGGTAAATCCAACACTGGCGATTGCTCACAACAATCTCGGCATTTTGCTGCTCCAAAAGGGAAATTTGGCAGAAGGCGCGCGGCATCTTCGCGAGGCGTTGCGGCTCAAACCTGAAAATCCTGAAACAGAATTCAACCTCGCGTTGGCACTCAATCAACAACAGCAATGGAGTGAAGCCGCCGGACTTTTCAAAAAGAACATGGTCGGTCAGTCAAACAATCCCAAAGCGCATTATGAGTTTGCCGTGGCCCTGACCCATTTGAAGAAAAACCGAGAAGCCATGAGCGAATATGCTGCGACGCTTCTAATCCAGCCGGATTTCCCGGATGCCTTGGATGGACTCGCATGGATTTTATCAACCGACACCAATGCCGCTTTTCGGAATGGAACGGAAGCCATCCCAATGGCTGAACGCGCCTGCGCGCTGACAGGGCGGAATGATCCAGTGAAATTGAGAACGCTGGCTGCGGCTTTTGCTGAAACGAGCCGCTTTGAAGAAGCCATCAACACAGTGCGCGAGGCGAAAGCAGTGGCGGTGAAAGCCAAGCAACACGAAGTGGCAAATGAGTGCGACCGGATGCTGGAGCATTTTCAACGAGGCGAACGCTGGCGGCAGTAACGCCACCCTTTTTGCCAACAAATGTTGAGAGCCCACAGGAGGAACGCAGAGGCATAATGCGGCGGAGCCTCAATCCGCCGGACAGCGAGCGGTCCCTCGCTCGCAGCGTGCCGCCAGACAGAGTGACGCTGGACAATCCGAACGCGCCTCTCCTTATCCACCCGCTGCGGACGGGGACCGTCCGCGCTCCGGGAAAATCTTCGCGAGACACAACAATGTTGGGTGATAGCAGTGCAAACGCCGCAAAGAAACGCAGAGCAAAACCGGCCCCGGACAACAACCGTTCGGTGATTGTATCCCTCAAAAGAATTCTCCGCGTCTCTCCGCGTTCTCCGCGTCTTTGCGTTTGTTCCGTCCCAATTCAACTCATGGATTTGGTTTAGCGCCGTCAGTCATCAAGCCAACGCAATGCAAAACAAAAAGGGCGGCCATTGCTGGCCGCCCTTGAATTGCGAGACTATTTCAAGTTACGGATTGACGAGCCGGAAATACATCTGATCTGACAATGTATTGGTTATGAACCCGGTGGTCGCACCGACAATGGTTGTGTAGGGTCCGACCACGTTGGTTGCGAACTGCAATTTGAATGACGGGTCAGACCAATTAAATGTCAGGCTTCCACCCGAATAAGTGATTCCCAACGGAATGGGTGTTGGGGGGTTGTAGATGTCCGAGAACTTGGTGACCCCGACGCTGTAGTTGGGATGGTTGCCATACAGCACCCCCGTGACGGAAGCCGCAAACGCTGGCAGGGTTTGACCTGCGGTATCCAAGTCCTGAGCGAAGAAGGTCAGGTAGAACGGAGTTCCGCTCGCGTTGGTAACCGTCATCGCTCCTCCACCAATGATCGCCCCGGCATTCGAGCCGAAGTACACATTCGTCAACGTCACCCGCGAGCCTGCCAAGTTTGTGGCGAGGAACGAGAAGGTGTATGCGTTGGTGAGATTGAATGGAATGATCACAGGCGCAGGCAGCGGGCCGCTGCCGACGATTGAGTAAGACGTGTAGGTGCGGTTGACCGTGTCGGCAAGAAGTTCCAATCCGCTGCCGAAACTTGATACGACGCCGACGAACGTCACGATGTCACCCTGCGCCGGGCGGAAGGCCGAACCGAATGTAGCGAAGATGTTGATGCCACCGGTGCCGTCCTGCAAGTAGTAGGAGGACGTGTTGCCGGTGGTAATGTTTGTGAATGTGGTGATGGTGCCAGTGACCGAATAAGGCTGCGTTGAGCCGGGGGCAGCCTGCAATGTGCCCGGATCAACAAGCGAGCGCACGAAGGCGACTGAAACCGCTGGGGGATTGTTAACCGTCAGCACCGCGTTGGTGCTGAGAATGCCTGTGGCCACCACATCATTGGTCACGCCCACGCGATACTGGGATCCTGAATAAGCTGTTGTTACATTGTTAAGAACCAATGTCGGACCCGTTTCGCCAACGAGATTTACATTGTTAGATTTCCACTGATACGAGACGTTGCCGGGGCTGGATACCGTAGTTGAGAAGGTCACGTTCTGGCCGGAAAAAACAGTCTGGCTGACCGGCTGTGTGATGAACGACGGCGGAACCGGGGCGGCACTGACATTCACCACAGCAATCGCCGTAGTGGCACTGCTTGCAAAAACACCATTCGTGGTGCTGGTGACGATGCACTGGTAATTACCCGATTGCGTAGCAACAGCCGACACGAGCGACAATCTATTGGAGGTGGTGCCAGCGTGGTTTGCATCATCCACAAGATTTGTCCCCGCATGTTGCCACTGGAAAGTGACCGTGCCAGCCCCGCCGCCGACGCACGACAAATTAAAATTATTCCCTGTAAAAACCGTGGTTGGACCCGCTACTGGCTGATAGTAAACCGTGGCTGGCTTTACCGCCCCAACATTCACGTCAGCAAAGGAATTCCCCACATACAAGTCATCTACCAGAAGGTTCGGAGCTGTGGAAGCACTGGTAGGTTGACGAAAGCTGAAATGGGACTGCGTTGAGGCTGTGGTGGCATCTATGGTTTGTTTGTTCGCATCGGCGGTGCTAACCGGATCAATCCACAACGTACCCAGAAACGCTACGTTGTCGTAGCTTATCACCACGCGGTAATCCACATTGGTCGCCAGATCCAGAGGAAAGATTTGCGTAAGAGTACCAGAGGCGGCGGTCATGCCAAGTCGCCAAGTATTGGGTGCTCCGCCAGCGTTGCCGACTGCGAATACCCGACCTTTGAAAATCGTTCCGTTGGTATTGAAATGCGCGAAGTAGTTACTCGTTGAGGCAATGGTAGCCGCGTTGACAATAAAGCTGGCGAAAATAGTGGTAGCCGCCGTGTTTGTAAATGGGCGGTTGATATCGGCGGCAAGCGAACCGAAAACTTCCAAACGTCCGTTATTTACGGATGATGTAGCAGGACTACCGCTATGAGCCACCCAGAGATTACCTGAAACATTGGTGGTAAAGCCGTTCGCGTAAGTGAAGCTGTCTTGCAGGATGACCTGCGCTCGCAGCGATGTGGCAAATGTTGCCAATAGAACAAGTGATAGGAGGAGGGATTTTTTCATACTTCTGTTTTTGTTTTTTGTTTTTGCCGCAACCAATGCTCTTCTTTGCAACCTACGACTTTCGCAGCACTCAGCTCGGCGATTCTTTTGGTTTGTTGTCTGTAAAGTCACTCTAGGAGTCGCGCATGGAATTGCAAGCCCTTTGCTCCAAAACTTGTCAACATTCACGTGACAGCCCCTTGTCAGAATGGTTACAACATTTGTCCCCTCGCTTGCGGTCTTCCATCGTTTGGCTCTCGCCGTTCTTGCAGTTTGACCCTCAACGCCGCAAATCAACCACGGATGAACACGGATCAGAAGGATCAGAAAGGGAATGGCGGCGATGCACGACTTCACCCACTGGGGGAACAATCCAAACCGCGTTTTCATCCGTGTCTATCCGTGTCCATCCGTGGTTTCTCAATTCCAACTGCGGCATCTAGCTTAAACCCAAAGTCACGCGTTGAAAAATATGGTTTCAGTTTCGCGAGTCTGTCATCGTTCGACTCCAATTGTTACGCATGAATCTGATCGAGTTGCTAGACACGACCGCAGCGCGCTTCCCGCAGAAACCCGCTTTGATCGAGGAAGACGTGGTCGTCACTTATGGCGAACTGGCGCGACGAGCCGACGAACTGGCGGCGCGCATACGGTCGCTGCAACTCAGTGCTGGCTGCCGCGTGGGGTTGGCGTTCCCCAACGGCATCGCGTACGTCGCGCTGACGTTCGCACTGTGGCGGCTGAACATTGTAGTCGTGCCCGTCCCGACTGAATGTCCGGAAGAAGAGATCGAGGAGATCGCGGTGACGATGCAGTTGGCGGGAATCCTGACGCCAAAGCCGCGCACCCACGGCGAGGTCGTCGCGCCGGATTGTTATTTCACCAAACTCGATCCCGCCACGCCGCCCGACAATCACGGACTCAATCTCGCGTTCATCCGGTTCACCTCTGGCACAACGAGCGCGCGCAAAGGCGTGGCACTCTCGCATGAAACCATCCGTGATCGCGTCCTCTCCGCGAACAAAGCATTCGGCATCACAGCGGACGACACGGTGATCTGGTGTCTGCCGATGGCGCACCACTTTCTCATCACCATCGTGCTCTACATCGAGGCGGGTGCGACGATGGTGCTGGCGCGGCATGTGACGGCAAAACCATTTCTTGAAGCGGTGAATCGCTCGAAGGGAACAGTGCTTTACGCCGCACCGTTTCATTACTCGATGTGGGCGCGGGATAATTCCACCGCGCAGATTCCTTCCGTGCGGCTGGCAGTATCCACCACTTGCGCCCTGCCGCAGACGGTGGCGGATGATTTTTTCAAGCGCTTCAATCGCCCGCTCGTTCAAGGTCTCGGCGTCATCGAACTTGGTCTTGTGGCGTTGAACACTGCCGCCCCGCGCGAGAAGTGGAATTCTGTCGGGCAAGTCACGAGTAATTTTGAACTGCGCATCGTCAACCCGGACGCAGAAGGTTGTGGTGAACTCGCTGTGCGCGGGCCGGGAATCTTCGACGCTTATGTCGCGCCGTGGGTTTCGCGTGAAGGAATGCTGCCCGATGGCTGGTTCTACACCGGCGACATCGGGCGTTTGGACGCAGAAGGATTTCTCTTTTTGCTCTCGCGCAAAACCGCCGTCATCAATCTGGCCGGGCGGAAAGTTTTTCCTGAAGAGATCGAAACCGTGTTGAACCGCCATCCCTCAGTGAGTGAATCGCGCGTGTTCGGCAAACTGCATCCACACCTCGGCGAGACTGTGGAAGCCGAAGTCGTGTTGAGTTCGCCAGATGCCAGACTCGATACTATCCACGCCTACTGCCGCGAACATCTCGCCTCCTACAAGATTCCCACGCGCTTCACTGTCGTTACCGCTTTGCCTCGCACACCCGTCACCGGGAAAATTAGGCGCGTGGTGCTTTGACCCCGAATTTCCGAAGTAGCGGCGGGCATCCGTGCCTGCCGTAGAGCCGGGCATCCCTGCCCGGCGGAAAGAAACGCACGAGCAACACACGACACAGGTAATTCGAGAGACGTACAGAAATCCACGCCCCATTCCGGGCGGCAAGGATGCCGCCCTCTACGGCAGGCAAAGATGCCTGCCGCTACAATCACGCCGTACCGCCAGTTCTGTTTCGGAGTTCGGGTTGATTTGCGACCCGCCGCCTTCCTGCTTGAAAACATGGTGACGATACCGGATCAGCGAAGATCATCGGTTCGCGAATTTCACTTCCCCGGCTTCTCTTCCGCTTTCTCGTCTTTCTTCGTCTCCGGTTTCTTGATCGGCCAGGCGGCGGACTCCGTGCGCGCGGTCTTCAGATACTGCTCAAACTTCGCGACGATCGCCGGGTTCTGTTTCGCCACGTCATTCTTCTCTGCGATGTCAGACTTGAGATTGTAAATCTCCAGCGGTTGATCGGCCTGGGGTCGCACCGCTTTCCAATCGCCGCTGCGCGCGGCCTGCTGAAATCCTCTCTCGTGAAACTCCCAATAAAGAAACTCGTGCGCGTTCGTCTGCGGCTGGCTCGTCAGCAGCGGATAGATCGAGATGCCATCAATGCCCTTCGGTGCTTTCGTCATCGCGACGTCCGCCAACGTCGGCAACACATCCCAGTGCGCCCACGGGAAATCACTCACTTGTCCGCCTTCAAATTGCGCAGGCCACCGCACGATCATCGGCACGCGGATGCCGCCTTCGTAGAGATCGCGCTTCTTGCCACGCAACGCGCCGCTGCTCTTGTGGAACTGGGGATCAACGCCGCCTTCCGCGTGCGCGCCGTTGTCGCTCGTGAACATAATCACGGTGTTCGTATCAATCTTCAATTCCGTCAGCCTGTCCATCAAACGCCCGATGTCAGCATCCATGCGCGTGATCATGGCCGCCTTGTTTTTTTCCTGCTGCGACCACGACTCATTCGCGTAAGGCTCGTCGCTCGGCACCTGCATTCCGTTGCCGGTGCGATGCCCCTCTCCGTTGTTCGCGTGCGGCGTGTTGTAATTCAGGCAGAGAAAGAACGGACGCCATTTGTTGAACTGATCCGGCTTGTTGATCTTCACGAAACTCAACGCAGCCTTCGTGAACAAGTCAGGCGCATATTCGCCCCGCTTGTTGCCGCCATTCCCTAGAAATGGCATCCGGTCATCAAACCCCTCAAACCCCGGACTCGGCGGAGAATAACGCCACAGCCAACTCGGATAATAATCATGCGCCTCCACATTGCTCAGGTAGCCGAAAAATTCATCAAAGCCTTTCTTCTGCGGGACGCCGGGCGTGCCTTCCTCCGCGAGACCCCACTTACCGAGCAGCGCGGTGCGATAGCCAGATTGTTTCAACACTTGCGCGACTGTCACGTCGTCTGCCGCAAGCGTGGTCGGTTGCGCGTTGCCACGAATCTTCAGATGACCCGTATGCTGGCCGAGCATCAACGCCGCGCGCGATGGCGAACAAACCGTGCTGCCCGCGTAACAACTCGTGAACCGCACGCCCTGCGCGGCGAGCTTGTCCAAGTTCGGCGTCTTGATCCGCGTCTGGCCGTAACATCCCAGATCGCCGTAGCCCAGATCATCCGCCACGATGAGAATGATGCTCGGACGACGCGGCGCAGGCGGCAACGGTTGCTCGGCGTACTTGGCGGGAGCGTTGGTGGCATCAGCGGCCAACAGCGTGAAATGGAACAACACAGCGACGGCAAGTGCTGTGAGAAGCTTGAATTGAGAACGAGCAATCATATTGGTTTTGGATGTTGGAAAAGTTCACCGAACACGTCCAACGAATTCATCAGAGCGCGTGTTTGAAAACCGTGTTCTGGCCCTCGTCCTCGTCCTCCTTCTCGTCCTCGTCCTCGATTTTTCGGGGGATTCGAGGACGAGGACGACGACAAGGACGAGGACGAATCGTTGTTCCGTGAGTTTTCAAACAGGCTCTGACAGAGGAATTGCCTTTTCATTCAAACCCGTTCAAAGCAACCTCACGCCAGAATGTCTGACAGTGAACAACCCATTTCGAGCGGCGCAGAACCCGCAGGCGACAAGCCCGCAGAACGCACCGGCACTCGCCGACGCGGTCGCCGTGGTGGTCGCGGACGCCGCAAGCCTTTCGCGCCGCGCCCCGGCGAAGACGCACCCGCTGCTGAAGCGCAAGACTCCGCCGCGCCCGCAACCACGCCACCTGAAACCGCCGCCGCGCCCGAAGTCATCACGGCCGATCCTGCGCAACCGCCAGCGCGCGTCGAACGTCCCGAACGTCCGATGCGTCCTGAACGCCCCGCGTCCGAACCGCTCCCGCCGCGCCGTCCGCCCATCGCGGTTCGCCCGCTGGTTGAGCGCGTCCAACGCGCTACCGAACGCGTCGCCCGCGTCGAGCCGGAGCATCGCGTGTCCGCCATCCATCAAGCGATTGATGAAGTGATGGCCGTCGTCGAAGTGCTCAAGCGTTCCGTGGATCAAATGGAAGAAGTGTTGGAACTCGTCGAGGTCGCCGAACGCCAAAAACTCGCCGACGAACGCGAGATCGAAAATCTCCGCCGTGCGTTACGCCAGTTCAATGACCGCACCGCCGACCGTCCTCGCGAACAACAACGCGAGCAGCGCGAGCCACGCGGTGGAGGCAATCGCGAGCAGCGTGATCAACGCGGTCCGCGCGCCCCGCGCCCGCCAGAATCCCGCGAGCAACGCGAGCGTCGCGAATCCCAGGACGCTCCTGCCCCGCGCGGCGCGAAAGACTTCCGCGAACCGCATCCTGAGCCAGAACCTTCTGCCCCCGCAGAAATGGCGCACCGAGAAGAAGACGAGCCGCAGCAGGGAAGTTGAGCCGGAGATCAACAGCGATTGCAGAAACGAATAAGTCAGAATTGCAACAACGCGAATCAGCGGATGAAGGGCGTTTGACTATTCCCAACCCCAACCTTTGAACAGGTCATTGATTGGATAACGGAAGCCGGGCAGAAGATGTTCTCCATCGAGTTCACCGCCGGGTCCAATAAGCCGTCGCTGCGTCAACGAGCGACAGACTTCGACACTTTGCGTGTCGGGATTGATGAGCCAGGCAATCTGCGTTCCGCTGGAAAAGAAATCGCGCAAGCGGTCATCCATTTCAGAACGAGAGTTGCTCGGAGAAAGAATCTCGATTGCCAGATCGGGCGCTCCGGGGAAAAACTTCGGCGCAGCCAAATCGAATTGCAGTCCCTCCACCCGCGCTCTCGGGATGAACGAAACGTCTGGAGCGCGACAATTCCGGTTGAGCATCCAAAAGCCAGTGCTTGAATCCAAGACAACACCAAGGCGGTGTTTGCAGTTGAAGTTTTCGAGGGCTACAAGCAAACGGGTGCAAATCCGACCGTGGACAAAATTATTTTTGGGGCTCATAACCAATTCACCTCTTACAACCTCGTGGACAAAACCGTCATCAGGAAGCGACTGCAATTCTCCTTCAGTCCAAACTCTGGGGGAAGTCTCAATTGTCGCGATCATGGCTTGAAGATAGCCAGCCTCAGTTGTGTGTCGAGGGGAAGTTTGAGTGACGCTTACACCGATTTTCCAATCACCGGCGGCATCGTGACGCCCTGATGCCGCTGCACCGGAGCCACCGCGCGCACGGCCACTTCGCGGAATTGATCCACCAGCCTCTGTCGCGCCGCCACGTAGAACGCGAAATCTTTTCCCAGCATCAACACTGTCATCAGCAACGAGCTCACGATGGGAAACCATTCCATCCAACTGTTTGCGATCCACGACGTCTTCTTGCTGACGTTCAACATCGCGAACGCCACCAT
>JANNAO010000253.1:0-1982 GCA_031384405.1 Verrucomicrobiota bacterium
GGCTGTGCTTGGAGGAAACTTTCTCCTCGTCCTCGTCCTCGAAATAAAACAACAAAACCGAGGACGAGGACGAGAACGACGACGAGGACGATTCTTTACCCTCACCCGACTTTAATCACAACCGACTTTTCGCCGCATCGAAATCAAAGCGTGACTCGCGGATTTTGTTCTGATTCCATCCGTGCGAATCATGAAACGGCCATTGCTTCCGGTGGCACTATGTTACGCGGGTGGGCTGCTGCTGGCTGTGGCGGTTCAACCTCCCCTGCTCTGGCTGTTCACCGCATCTTTCTGTCTGCTGATTCCTGCGGTCCTCTTTTCCAAAACCCGCACGCTGATGTTCTGGCCGCTGATCGTCCTCGTCGGCTGGACGAACATGGTGAATCGCACCGCCAACATTTCACCGCACGACATCCGCAATGTCGCCGGAATCGAACCCGCCATCGCCACCGTGCGCGGCACGTTGCTGGAAACGCCCAGCCTGCGCGTCCACGAACGCGGCGGCGAAGAGTTTGCGCGAACTCTCGTTCAACTTCACGTCGCAGAGGTTTCATTCAAAGACAGCCGACAGATCGCCACGGGGAAAATCATCATCACCAGCAAAGGATCATTGCCCTCGGAGTTTCACGCCGGGCGCGAAGTGGAGATCACTGGCGTGCTCGCGCCGCCGCAAACGCCCATTGCCCCCGGCTTGTTCGACTACCGCACTTATCTCGAACGTCAGGGAATTTATTTTCAACTCAAGGCCGACTCGCGTTCGGATTGGCGTATCGTGGATTCCGACACGAACAACACGCCGCCATTCTCAGACCGCTTTCTGAACTGGGCGCAACGAACACTCGCGCGCGGTCTGCCCGCCGAAGACGAACCTCTCCGCTTGATGTGGGCCATGACACTCGGCTGGAAAACCGCGCTCACCGGCGAGATCAACGAACCCTTCATGCGCTCTGGCACGATGCACATCTTCGCCATCAGCGGACTGCACATCGCGCTCATCGCGGCGATCCTCGTCGCTCTGCTCCGCGTCTTCCGCGTGCCGCGAACGTGGTGCGGCGTGGTCGTGATCCCGCTCATCTGGTTCTACACCGGCGCGACCGGCTGGCAATCCTCCGCCATCCGCTCCACGATTATGATGACGATCATCATCGGCGGCTGGTCGCTGCGGCGTCCGAGCGACTTGCTCAATTCTCTCGCCGCCGCCGGGTTCGCCATCTTGCTCTGGGATCCTCAGCAACTTTTTCAGGCAGGTTTCCAACTCTCGTTTTTCGTCGTGTTGAGCATCGCGCTGTTCATGCCGCCGCTGGAAAAACTCCGAGATCGTTTGCTGGCGATTGATCCGTTGCTCGCGCCCGAAGTCATTCCGAAATGGAAACGGGGTTTGCGCGCTGCGTCGCGCGTGGTGCTCACAAGCGTCGTCACATCGCTCGCCGCGTGGCTCGGTTCACTGCCGCTGACTGCCTATTACTTTCACCTGTTCAGCCCGGTGACGTTGCTCGCCAATCTCGTCGTCGTCCCCATGAGCAGCGTCACGCTCATGTGCAATCTCGGCAGCCTGCTGTGCGGCGATATTCTTCCGTGGCTTACCGAGTTGTTCAACCACTGCGGCTGGGCTTGGATGCTGGCGATGATCAAGGTCAGCCGCTGGTGTACCGAATTGCCAGGCGCATTTTTCTACGTGCCCGCGCCGTCCGCCATCACGTTCATATTTTATTACGGATTGCTCATCGGCACCATGAGCGGCTGGCTTTGGAAACCAGAGCAACGCCGCAGAACCTACTGTGCGTTGTTGCTCGTGTTCGCATTTTATGGATGGCAGTTCGCGCGAACGCGAAATGATGTTTCGCTCACCGTCCTTCCGCTCAATGGCGGGCACGCTATCCATCTCGACGCTCCGGGGCGGGCGAACGACTGGTTGATTGATTGCGGTAACACCAACTCGGTTGAGTTCATCACGCGACCTTTCCTGCGCGGCCAAGGCGTGA
>JANNAO010000355.1:0-5729 GCA_031384405.1 Verrucomicrobiota bacterium
CGCCGTCGGTCGCCACTGCGTAACGGACTGGCCTCGCCCGCTCAAACAGGCGCGCCAGTAAGCTTCCTAACTCGCTTGACGAACAACACCGTATCTCCGGGGGCAGTGTCAAGATGCGCCCGGTTCAAATCAGGAGGGTAAATCTTTTGCAACTTCATATCGTGGGCCGTGGAGGTTGATTTATTACGAGGCTTATTTGGAGGAGGCCGATGCGCTCGGTCGGGAGAAGTTTTTGAAGAGTGGCGGCGGGCGTCGGTTCTTAAAGAATCAGTTGAGGCATCATCTCGAAAAACACCCGTTCCGGAATTCCGCGTAAAGACTTCGTCCACGCGGCCAGCCGCGTGAGGCGAGTCAGCGAGCCTTTTACGCGGTTCTCGCCAAGGAAATGATTTCCAGAACGTCGGTTGGCTCTCCTGATCATAGGAGGCTTCTCCTGTGTCGTCAGTTAGGCATCCTTCGCCAAGAACTCTGTTTTCCTTCCGAGGAAAAACTTTTCCGTTCCAAGGAAAACTATGTCGTCGTCAGGAATTTCATTGTTGTTCCAAGGGAAAATCTTTTCCTCGTAAAGAAATCGGTTTCTCTTCCAAGGAAATCTGTTTCCCGGTCAGGAAAATTTTTTTTCTTCCAAGGGAATTGCGTTTCCTTACAAGGGAAATCATTTTCCTTGTAGCAGCGAACGTGAGTTCGCTCTTATTTTCCAAATGTTTGAGCCGACTGACGTCGGCTGCTACGGAGTTTTGAAAGAAGCTCTAAGGAAACAGGGAAAATTCTGCCGGGTGACGTGGCAGTTATTGCCTAGCTCACGGGTTTGATCGCAGAAAGAACGCGTTTTATCGTCCATTTCATGCTCGGCGACGGGAATTCGTGTGTTTTTCTCGTTGGCATCGTTCGCGCTAAACAAACGCAAGAGCATCTTTTTTAGCCCGCCGTGTCTGGTGAGCGGAGGTGTTTAAGTCACGGTAATCAAGCCACTCCCTCATACTATGATAAACAATCGCGTTTCTTTGAAATGCTTAAACCTCTCCGATTCCGCGCTGGATGAATTCGCGGCCAACAACATCGTTTGTCTCACTGGCAATCTGGGTTTCCCGAACCTACCTGTGGGTCTTCCGGCCCTGAGTGCGTTGCACGTCACGTATCACACTGCGGTTCTCGCCGCGAGTGACGGCGGAACGCAACTCATCGCCGCGCGGAATGAAGCCCGCGCCGCACTTGAGACTGCGCTACGTCAGAACGCGGCTTATGTGCAGAGCATCGCGGGTCAGAACCTCGCGCTGTTGCTCACGTCCGGCTATAAGGCGGCGAGCACCAACCGCACTCCCACACCGTTGGCAACTCCGGTGATCTTGAACGTGGACAATCAATCCACGAGCCGCCTGTTCGTGGACCTGGGTGAAACGACGCACGCGGCTGCGTGTCAGGTGAAAGCCACCACGCTCGCAGGAGTAGTCGTGGCCACGGTGGAATCCACGCGTTCCCGCAAGATCGAAGTGCCCGGAACAGTTCCCGGCACGATGTACACGTTGCAAGGTCGCGGTATCGGTGGCAGCACCGGTTACAGTGATTGGAGTCTGCCGACGACGATCATGTCCACGTAAGATTTTTGTTTGACCGAATACAAAACGAACGCAAGCCGGAGCGGGGAAACCTGCTCCGGCCCTTTTTTGTTTTTGAGGGGTGTGATTAAAAGTGGGTGAGGGTAGCTTGGCTGGAGCGACGCGTCCGCCTCAAGTCATCGGACCGACTTGGATTTTCTTAGTTTTTGAGTTTCGGCTTTAATCCGGGTTTTGAGTTTTGTTTGCGCGTGCAGGCGAAGGCAGGGCGTTTCAATGGGAGACACAGGAATGAACAGCCAAAACTCAAAAACTCAGAAATGAGACTTGGAAAGGGATGATGCACCGCCTCACCCGTCTTTAATCACACCCGTTTTTGAGCCTGTTTGAAAACTCGCGGGTCAATGACTCGTCGTCGTCCTCGTCGTCGTTCTCGTTCTCGGCCTCGAATCCCCGGAAAAGTCGAGGACGAGGTCGAGGACGAGGTCGAGGTCGAGTCTTTACCCGCACCCTTTCTCCTTTTCACCCCGGCATCTTTTCCTATCATCCGACGGTGTTTTACTTTGATTACAACGCCACCGCGCCGGTCATGCGCGAGGCTCGCGAAGCCTGGCTCGAAGCCACCGAGAAAGTTCACGGCAATCCCTCCAGCCCGCACGCCTTCGGTCTGGCCGCAAACAAAGCACTCGTCGAAGCCCGCGAGAAACTCGCGCATCATCTCAGTTGCCATCCCTCCGACATCATCTGGACCAGCGGCGCCACCGAGGCCAACAACATGGCCATGCACCACTTCGCGTTGACGCTTGATCCGAAAGCAGAAGTCTGGATCAGCGCCATCGAGCATCCCTGTGTGCATGATTCAGCGCGACACTATTTCGGCAAGCGCGTGAAAACGATTCCCGTCACGCACGACGGCGTGGTGGACATGGAATGGTTCGCCACAGAAATGGCGGACACGCGTCCCGGCGTCGTCTCCGTGATGTGCGCGAACAACGAGACCGGCGTCATCCAACCCTGGCGCGAACTGCTCGCCATCTGTCAGGCATACGAAGTCCCGTTCTTCACCGACGCCGTTCAATGGCTCGGCAAGATGCCCGCGAAAGATTTAGGTGCGTGCGATTTCATCTCCGGTGCGGCGCATAAATTCGGCGGCCCGCGTGGCGTGGGATTTCTCAAAGCCCCGCACAAGAGTAAAATCAATTCACTCCTGTTCGGCGGCAAACAGGAACGCGGTCAACGCGCTGGCACGGAGAATCTACCCATCATCCTCTCGATGATCGCCGCGCTCGATGTGCGCGAAAAACAACTTGCCGAGAACCATCACCAGACTCGCGCCGAGTGGAAGGAGAAGTTTGAAAAACTGCTGCTCCGTCAAGTGCCCGGCACGACCGTTGTGGGACTCAACACGCCGCGCTTGTGGAACACCACGTCCGCTCTGATGCCCGTAGCGTCGGGCGTCTCGCCTGACGTAGAGGGCGGCATCTTGCCGCCCGGATCGGGTCACGCAAGTTCCAAGCATCATTCACATTCGGACGCCATCTCCGCCGGGCAAGATGCCCGGCTCTACGGCGGGCGCGGACGCCCACCGCTACATAGCGGCCAGCAACGCTGGGTCACACGTCTCGACAAAGCGGGTTTCGCCGTCAGCACCGGCTCTGCCTGCACCACCGGCAAGGAAGAACCGTCACACGTCCTGAGTGCGATGGGCTACAAAGCCGGGCAAGTGACGCAGGTGTTGCGCTTCAGCAGCGGCTGGGAAACCACCGCCGCCGATTGGGAGGCGTTGGAAAAAGGCATCGTGAAAGTTTACGGCGAGGTGCATGGCGGGAAGTGAAGCCATGCCGGACGATGCATTCGTAGCCGATGATCTTGGGTGTTTACTTTGCGCCCTTGCCGTGCCGCTTCATCGTGCTTCCGTGACGGTCATTGTCTGATTCAACTTCACCGCTTCCACCTTCTGCACTGCGCCGCTCGGCCAAAGGATTTCCAACGAGTCAATCTTCGTCGCACCGCCGAGGCCGATGGTGACGGGCAGTTCGGATTGCGAGAGGTAACTGCGCGTGGGCATCACCTGACGTGACAAGGTCTGACCGTTCGCCCGGACAGTGATCCATGCGCCGATGGCGGAGCGGTTGCTTTTCGCGCCGACGAGTTTCAGGCGAAGCCAGTGGTGATTTAACTTTTGATCGTTGCGCAGCAACAGTGGCGCGCGGCCTACTTGAGTGAGCAAGACATCGAGATCGCCATCACCGTCAATGTCCGCGAATGCCGAGCCGCGCCCGACGATGGGCTTGAACAAATCTGCGCCTGCCTTCTCCGGCGACACAGCCACGAAGCAGCCACCGCTGCGGTCGCCTGCATTCCAAAACAGTTGTGCGGGTTGCTCGTACTTCTGGCTCTTCTGAATCTTGCTGATCTCCTCCTCCAGATGCCCGTTCGCTGTGAGCAGGTCAAGTCGGCCATCCAGATCGTAGTCGAAGAAGAACAAACCAAACTTGAGCAACAACCGGCTCGCCGGGCCGATGCCTTCGGTGATTGCTTCGTCGCTGAAACTGGTCGGTGAATTCTGCGCCACGTAGAGTGCGGTCATCTCATTCGCAAAGTTCCCGATGGCGATGCCGAGTTTGCCGTCGTTGCGAAAGCGCGCGGTATCAATGCCCATCGCACCGCGCGTGTTGCCGTAGCTGTCGAACGCCACGCCGGACTGAGCACCAATTTCCTTAAACGTGCCGTCGTGCCGATTGATGAAAACCAAGTTGGGTACGGTGTCGTTCGCCAGCACGAGATCAATCCATCCATCGCCATCCACGTCCACCGGCGCGACGCCGAGTGTTTTGGCGGCGGGCACACCGGTCGCCGGATTCTTCACCTGCAATCCGCTCGCCGCCGAGACATCGCTGAATTTTCCGCTGCCGTCGTTGTGATAGAGATGTGAAAACGCGCCGGCAAAATTCATCGGCTGGCCGTAGGCGCGCGTGCGCCCGTCAATCTTGTAGCCGACTTCCGCGTCAATCTCCTTAGACCAGTTGACGTAACTACCGACGAACAGATCGAGTTTGCCGTCGTTGTCGTAATCAATGAAGGCAGCGCAGGAACTCCAGTCGTTCGTCGCCCCGCCGACTCCGGCATCGAGCGTGACTTCGCGGAACTTGCCTTTGCCGTCATTGTGGAAAAGATGATTGCCACCGACTGCTGTGACGAACACATCGTCGAGGCCGTCGTTGTCGTAATCGCCGATGGCCGCGCCCATGCCATAGCAACTCACGTCGAGGCCGGAACCTTTGGTGACATCGGCGAAATGTCCACGACCGTCGTTGCGAAAGAGCGCGAGCATCGTCGGTTGTCTGCCATCAGGAATGTGTCCCGGCCAGTAGGTTGAATTGACGAACAGCAAATCCTGCGCTCCGTCGTTGTCGAAATCCAGAAACGCCACGCCGCCACCCATCGTTTCCGGCAAAAGCTTATCGCCGTACGCACCGTTGTTGTGCGTGAACGTGATGCCTGCCTCGCGCGTGATGTCGGTGAACTTTGCGTCCGGCACTTCTGCTTGAGGGCGGGTGGGCGCAACCGGCGCGGACAGATTGGTCATCTGCGGCGCGACAGCGGCGGGCTTGCGTTTCAAGACAAGCACAGCACCACCGAACAGCGCAGCAAGGATCAGGAGCGCAATGAGCGACCAGCGGATGGCTTTGCCGATGATACGGTCATCGGTGTGGACCAATTCGTCGTGGTCGTCGGGATTGGGAGGATTGTTCATAAATAAATTGGAAGATATGGATATGTGCTGTGGGTTGTGAAACGGCGAGGTGGTGGAACTCCTCGCGCTGCGAGGAGTAGCGCCGCGTGCAGCGGCGCAACGACTTGGAGAGGGGACTTGAGCCTGACAACATTCTTGCCGCCCGCTGGTGCGCGGGCGGAGTTTTCGCAGCGCGAAAACTTCCACCATACTTTTGATTTGGCCTCGGTCGCCATCGTCACGGAAATCATTTCGCTCCACCTAACCCCGGCGCACCGGCGCGTTGCAACGGATAAATCACCGTCGCTTGCGCGGCGTGGTTGGCGGCGGGATTGGCGCGGCGGGCGATGCTCACGGCTTTATCCTGCGCGTTGTAGTCGGGCAGAAATTTCGCGTGCTCTTGCCGATGTTGCGCTGCTTTGGTTTCATCGCCGAGCTGC
>JANNAO010000378.1:0-7395 GCA_031384405.1 Verrucomicrobiota bacterium
CTTGCCGTTGTTATGGAGCGAGACGAACAACTTCGCTTGGAAAACCGCCATCCCGCACAAGGGTTGGTCCACGCCCGTCATCCTCGGCAAACAAATCTGGCTCACCACAGCCACTGAAGATGGACGCGATTATTTTGCGCTCTGCGTGGATGCGGATTTCGGGAAAACCATTTTTAACGAACGCATCTTCCACACCGACACGCCTGAACCGCTCGGCAACAAACTCAATTCCTACGCGTCGCCGTCGCCGGTGATCGAAGCGGGGCGTGTGTATGTCCACTTCGGCAGTTACGGCACGGCATGTCTGGACACGGGCAGCTTCAAGGTGATTTGGAAACGCGATGATCTACCGTGCAAACATTTTCGCGGCCCAGGCTCGTCGCCCGTTCTGTTCAACGACCTGTTGATCCTCACGATGGACGGGATTGATGTTCAATACCTCGTCGCGCTCGACAAAACATCCGGCAAGACTGTCTGGAAAACGGATCGCACCGCGAACTGGAACGACATCGAGGCCAGCGGCCTTCCGCGCGGCGATGGAGATTTTCGCAAAGCCTACTCCACGCCGCTGATCGTGGAGTTCAACGGCGCGAAACAGATGCTTACGGTCGGTTCAAAAGCTGCCTACGCGCAAGATCCGCAGACGGGGCGCGAGATTTGGAAATTGGATCATGCCGGGTTTTCGCCAGCCGCGCGTCCGGTTTTCGACGGCACCAACGTCTTCGTTTCCACCGGCAACGGCAAAGCCGAGATGATCGCCGTGCGACTTGGCGGCAAAGGTGCGTTGACCGAAACAGATATTCTCTGGCGCAACTCGCGCGGCACACCACGAATGCCGTCGCCTGTGCTGGTTGGCGAACTTCTCTTTCTGTTGAGCGATGGCGGCATTGTGACCTGTCTCGAAGCGGCGACGGGCAAGGAACTCTGGCAGGAACGACTTGGCGGCGAATACGCAGCCTCCATGCTGTATGCGAACGACCGCATTTATTGTTTCAGTCAGGATGGAAAAGCCACCGCGCTGAAGCCGTCACGCGCGTTCGAGATATTGGCTGTTTCCAAACTGGACGGCGGATTCATGGCATCGCCCGCCGTCCTCGGCAATTCATTCATCCTCCGCACCAAGACGCATCTCTATCGGATCGAAGCCAAGCAAACGCGATAGGCATTGGATTAACACAGCATCCGAAGTGGCGGCGGGCATCGGTGCCTGCTGTAGAGCCGGGCATCCCTGCCCGGCGGAAACAAGCGCACGAGCAACGCGCGACACAGGAGATTCGAGAGACGCACAGAAATACACGCCCCATTCCGGGCGGCAAGGATGCCGCCCTCTACGGTAGGCAGAGATGCCTGCCGCTACAATCGCACCGCACCGCCAGTTCTATTTCGGAGTTCGGTATTAACGAGAATCAAGCCTGACAGAATGAACCATCTCCCCCCGTCGGATATTTTCGGTTTTGTCAGTTGCAATTCAGACGTGTCTCTGGTGAATTTCGCGTGTGCAAAAAATCATTTCAACCGTCGCAATGTTGGCCGTCGCCAGCTTCGCGCTTTCCACACCGACAAACGCCAAGGCTGATTCTCCCATCGGCTACAAGGACACACCGCTCATCCCGGGTACATCGTGGCATGTGCATGACCCGGATCGCCCGCGTCCCCGCGTCGTGACTTCTGCGCCGACATTCAGCCACAACGCCGGTGCGCCATCGGATGCCATCGTGTTGTTCGACGGAAAAGATTTGTCCAAGTGGCGTAGTGACAAAGGCGCGGCGGCAGCGTGGAAGGTTGAGAACGGTTACATGGAGGTCATACCCAAGGCCGGAAATATTTTTACGCGCGAAGAGTTCGGCGATTTTCAACTGCACTTTGAATTCGCCACACCCGCCGTTGTGAAAGGCAACAGCCAGGGACGCGGCAACAGCGGCGTGTTCCTCCACGGCATCTACGAGGTGCAAGTGCTCGATTCCTACGAGAACATCACCTACGCCGACGGCCAGTTGGGCGGGATCTACGGGCAATTTCCGCCGCTGGCGAATCCCGCCAAGAAACCGGGCGAGTGGTCGAGCTACGACGTGATCTTTGAAGGCCCGCGTTTTGATGCGGAAGGCAAAGTCACCCGCAAAGCCAGCGTGACTGTGATCGTGAACGGCGTGGTTCTCCAACACAAAAAAGAATACACGGGATCAACGAAGCACAAGGAACTGACCGACTACAACAACGTGAAAGTCACGCGCGGCCCGATCGGATTGCAAGATCACGGTGATCTGATGCGCTTCCGCAACATGTGGCTTCGTCCGTTGGGCGAAATGGACAAGCCGTAATCGCGCATTCCCACCAACTTCAAACCCTCCGCGAGCAACTCTCGCGGAGGGTTTTTTGTTGTCGTCATGACTGGGAACGCCCCGGTGTCACAACCCGGATTGCTCTAATTGCGGTGCGCTGCCGCGCGGGTAATGTGCCTCACCGCTAAATCTGCGGTGCGAGAGAAACGAGAGGATTTTCATCCCAGTAGAAGTGCGAGCGGAACGTGTGCGTCAAAGCACATGAGGAGTGGATTTGATTTGCGCCGTCAACCCCGGCGTTAATTGAAGCCGCCGATGGGGGCGCCGGCGGCTTGCGACTGGCCTGTTCATACCAATTCTCTCCGGTATGGGCAGGCCAGCTCGTTTATTTGCGACGCGTAAAGGAGGGTGGCGCGCGGCGTGATTTCCAGAGCCGTGACGGCATTTTTTGACTCGAAGCGTCCAGAGATTTTTCTGCCAGCTTTATCAATCCCACCCCACCCCGGACGCGCCCCGGTCTTTTTATCCGCTATCACCTTTGTTGTCCGTAAGTCGCGCCGACGTATGGTTCGTGACGCTGTGAGAACCACAGCCGGAAGAAACAGGGAGACAAAGTTCAACAGTCAACGCCGCACATCAACAATATGAAGACACGCATCTCACTTCTCCTTGCCGCACTCTGCACGGCAGGTTTCACAATGGCCCAGGCTGGCACTGGCGCGCTCCAGTTCGACGGCGTGAACGACTACGCCACGATGGGCGCAGCCACCAACATCAACAATCTCGGCGTCACCAATTTCACCATCGAGTGCTGGTTCAAGCGCGTCGGCAATGGCAAGCGCGGCAACACCGGCAGCGGCGGCTTCTTCGCGATTCCTCTTGTCACGAAAGGCATGGCGGAAAACGAGAGCGCGCGCACGAACATGAATTATTTCTTCGGCATCGGCACGAACAACGCCGGGCAGACGATCCTGGTCGCCGACTTCGAGGATTTCAACAACGGCCTCAATCATCCCGTGTTCGGCAGCAGCGTCCTCGGATCGAACGTGTGGGTTCACGGCGCGGTGACTTACGATGTCGGCTCGTCCAACTGGGCGCTCTACGTCAACGGCACGCTCGATGCCTCGACGAATGTGTTCGGCTTGAACGGCGGCCCGATCACCAACGCGCTTCAACTGCTCCCGCGTTACGACAGCGTGCAACACGCCTCGCTCGCGTCCTGCCTTCGCGCCAACGGCGGCACAAACAATCCCGACTCCGGTTTCTTCGCGGGCGCGATGGACGAGGTCCGCATCTGGAATTACGCCCGCACCGCCACGGACATCGCGAACCATTACAACGTGCCGATCACGAACGCGCCCGGCCTCATCGCGCGCTGGAGTCTCGATGAAACCGCTGGCAGCACGCTTGCCAACTCCATCGCGGGCGGCGTCAACGGCACGCTCACCAATGGCGTCGCATTCACCAACGGCTTTTTCACCCCGCCCACCGTCGCAATCACCAACCCGTTGAACAACGCCCTCGTCTCCGGCACAAGCCTCACGATTGAAGCCGCCGCGAGCGATGCAGAAGGCACGGTGACCAAAGTGGAATTTCTCGTGGGCAACACATTGCTTGGCGATGACATCACCGAGCCGTTCAGCTTTTCGTGGACGGGAATTCATCCCGGCAACTACGCGCTCCGGGCCGTGGCCACGGACAACTCCGGCATGGTTGCGACTTCGAGTGTGGTGAACGTCACGATCACTCCGCCGCCGGGCGTGGGCGCGCTTTATCTCGACGGCGCGAATGATTACGTCACGTTCGGTTCGACGACGGCCATCGGCGTTTCTAATTTCACGGTGGAATGTTGGTTCAAGCAACAGGGCGCGGGCAAACGCAGCAACACGGGCAACGGCGGCATCAACGCGATTCCGCTCGTCACGAAAGGCATGGCCGAGGCCGAGGGCAGCAACGTGGATTGCAACTGGTTCTTCGGCATCGGCACGAACAATTCCGGCCAGGCGGTGCTCGCGGCGGACTTCGAGGATTTCAACAACGGCCTGAATCATCCTGTGCGCGGCGTCACGCTCGTCGGCAGCAACATCTGGCAGCACGCCGCTGTCACCTACAACGTTGCATCGTCCAACTGGTCGCTCTACCTCAACGGTGTTCTCGATTACTCGACGAACGTCACCGGGATCAACGGCTCGGCCATCACGAACCTGCTTCAGTTGCTCCCGCGTCACGACAGCATTCAACACGCGGCCATCGGCGCGTCGCTCCTTTCCACCGGCAACACCAACGCCAGCTCCGGTTTCTTCGCGGGCGCGATGGATGAAGTCCGCGTCTGGAATTACGCGCGCACGGCGCAGAACATCGCGGACAATTATCAGGCGCAAATTCCCAGCGCGTCCGGGTTGCTCGCACGCTGGGCGTTGGACGACACCGCCGGCCTTGCTGCCACGAACAGCGGCACGAGCGGCGTCACCGGCACGCTCACCAACGGCCCCGTCTGGGTGGACGGCTACCCGTTCGTGGCCGCGCCGCTCATCACGAACCAGCCCGCGTCGCAGACAATCGAGTGCGGCAACAATGTTTCCTTCACCGTCGGCGCGGGCGGCCAGTCGCCGCTGTCGTATCAATGGTATTTCGGCGTCACTCAACTCGCGGGTGAAACGAACGACTCGCTCAACTTAATCACCGTGAACGGAACGAGCGCAGGCGGCTACTCCGTCGTGGTCGCCAACATCGGCGGCTCGACGACGAGCGCGGCGGCGACGTTGACCGTTTCCGACACGAACGCGCCGGTCATCAACACCTGCGCTACCAACATGACGCTCAACGCGGGCGCGAACTGCCAGATTGCCCTGCCCAATTTGACCGCGCAGATCGTCGCCAGCGATTCGTGCAGCGCGGTGACGGTCTCGCAAAGTCCAGCCGCCGGAACGCTCGTCGGCCTCGGCCCGCAACTCGTCACGTTCACCGTCTCCGACGTGGCAAACAATCAAGCGACCTGCAACGCCACCGTCACCGTCGTGGATGTCACCGCGCCGAACATCGTGACCTGCGCGTCGAACGTGACGTTGAACGCGGACACAAATTGCCAGGCCATGATCCCCGATCTGACAGTTTCCGTGAACGCCAATGATTCCTGCGGCAGCGTGACCATTTCCCAATCACCGCTCGCGGGAACAATCGTCGGCCCCGGCAATCTTCTCGTCACGTTCACCGTCACCGACGCCGCGAACAACACCGCCAACTGCTCGGCCACTGTCACGGTCAACGACGTGACCGCGCCGGTCATCACGGTTTGCGCGACGAACATGACGTTGAATGCGGACACGAACTGTCAGACAATGATCCCTGATCTCACGGTGCAGATTCTTGCGAGCGACGCTTGCAGCATCGTCACGATTTCCCAATCGCCCCTCGCCGGAACAATCGTCTTCGCTGGAAATCATCTGGTCACACTCACCGCCACCGACGCCGCAAACAATTCCGCCAACTGCTCCGCGACGATCACCGTTGTGGACGTGACCGCACCGGTCATCGCGACCTGTGCGACGAACATGACGTTGAGCGCGGACACGAATTGTCAGGCGGTGATTCCCGATCTCACGACACAGATTGTGGCGACAGATTCCTGCGGCGGCGTGACGATTTCCCAATCTCCTCTGGCCGGATCGGTTGTCGGCATCGGCTCGCATCCGGTGACGCTGACCGCGATGGATGCCGCGAGCAACTCAATCACTTGCTCCGCGACGGTGTTGGTCGTGGATTCCACCTCGCCGGTCATCACGGTTTGCGCGACGAACATGACGATCAACGCCGACACGAACTGCCAGGCGGTCATTCCCAATCTCACGCCGCAGATCGTCGCAACGGACTGCTCTGGCTCAGTCACTGTTTCGCAATCACCGCTCGCAGGCACGGTCGTCGGCCTCGGCAGCCACCTTGTCACATTGACCGCGTCCGATGCCGCGAACAACACGGCGAACTGTTCAGCGACGGTCAGCGTTGTGGACGGTTTCGCGCCGACGATCACGGCGCAGCCCGTGAGTGTGACAAACATCGTGGGCGGCAGCGCGACGTTCAGCGTCACGGCGACTTCGTGCAGCGCGGTGAGCTATCAATGGATGCTCGGCACGAACGCCGTCGCCGGTGCAGCCAGCGCGACGCTCACACTCACGAACCTCCAGCCGTTGAACGCGGGTGATTACACGGTCGTCCTCGCGAATGCCGCTGGCAGCACGACGAGTTCGATTGCGACGCTCACGGTGTTGTCACCGATTGCGCCGGTGCTTTCCTCCGGGCCGATGATTCTGCCGAACGGACATTTCTTCGTCGGCTACACGGGAACTCCCGGCGTGCCTTACACGATTGAAATTGCGCCCGCCGTGACCGGCCCGTGGAACTCGCTCACGAACATTCTCTCCGACATCAGCGGCGTCATCGGCTGCGAGGACTTCACGATGCCCGCGCCGCCCGTGCGGTTCTATCGCGCCGTGTATCCGTGAACCGCCATCGTTTTCCGAACAACAACACAGAACTCAAAATGAAAACACCTACGCTGTCAAAGTCCGGTCTGATCCCGTTGCTGCTGGTGTGCGCCGCACTGCCCGTCCAGGCCGCGTTGCGATTTGATGGCGTGAACGATCACGTCACGTTCGGTGTCGCGCCCGCGCTGGGCACGACGAATTTAACCATTGAATGTTGGTTCAAGCGCGAGGGCGCGGGAGCGGCCACGAGCACGGGCACGGGCGGCGTGAACGGAATCCCGCTCGTGACCAAGGGCCGCGCGGAGAGCGAAGCAGGCGCGACGAACATGAATTATTTCACCGGCATCTCGACGAATAATCTCGTAATGGCGGACTTCGAGGACAGGAACAACGGATTGAACCATCCCATCACCGGTCTCGGCGCGGCGGGCAGCAATTCCTGGCAGCACGTCGCCGTGACGTACCAACAAAGCGGCACGAACGGAACATGGATCACGTATCTCAACGGCTTGGCGGATCGGACGAATACATTCACGGGCGCGAACACGCTGGTGACGACGCCTGAGGGCGCGAGCCTCCAGCACGCGGCACTCGGCAGCGCGTTGCTCACCACGGGCGCGGCGGCGGGATTCTTC
>JANNAO010000388.1:0-2607 GCA_031384405.1 Verrucomicrobiota bacterium
CATCAGTTCAATCCAACCAAACTGCTGCTCGCGCTCCATGAAGGTGTCGCCGAGGAAGACCACGCGGTCGCCCTCGCGCAACTCGAACGGCGCGGGTTTGTCAGTGGCAGAGTGAGAAGGTTGAGGAGCAGGAGCAGGCGCAGAATGGGATGGATCATGGATGCCGGTTTCATAACGATTTTAATTTTGGGCTGAATGTGTTGATTTGAGGCCGCAGCGTAACCACCCGGCGAGGCAGACCCAATAACTCAAATGAGGTATGGAATGGTGTTGGATTTGAGGCGGCTGGGTGGCCATTCTCCGAGCTTCAAAAAAATCATGCGATCATCTCTCAGAAAATTTCTCTGCGCCCTAAGAGCCTGTTTGGAAAAGGAGCGCGGCTGTGTCGAAGACCAGCCGCAGCACAAGCATATCTCCATAACGCCCCTGACAATTGCGACCTGCTGCGGCTGGTCGAGGACGACACAGCCGCGCTCCGGAGTTTTCAAACAGAGTTTGATTAAATGGCGGACGAACTCGACTGAAGAACCAATCTATCCATGAAAAATCAAAACATCACTCCGATCAGTCGCCGGAAATTTATCTACACCACGGGCATGAGCATTGCCCTCTTCAACATTCTTCCGGGCTGCGCGACGAGCGGGGGCAGGAAGCTGTCGCTTAATGACAAGTTGAACGTCGCGGGCATCGGCATCGGCAGTCGCGGCGGTGCCGTGGTTGATGAGGCGGCTGGATTGGGTCACAACATGGTGGCGCTTTGCGACGTGGATGAAAATTACGCCGCCAAGCAGTTCGTAAAATATCCCAACGCGAAACGCTTCACCGACTATCGCGTGATGCTCGACAAGATGGGCAGCGAGATTGACGGGGTCATCATCGGCACGCCGGATCACACTCACGCGGTCGTTGCGATGGAAGCGATGCGGCGTGGCAAGCATGTCTATTGCGAGAAGCCTCTGGCGCATACGGTCCATGAAGTTCGCAAGCTGATGGCTGCCGCCGACAAATACAAAGTGGTCACGCAGCTCGGCAACCAAGGTCATTCCAGCGATTCCATCCGGCGCGTTTGCGAATGGGTTTGGGCGGGCGCGATTGGTCAGGTTCACACCATCCACGCCGGCACTGGGGCGTTTCCCAACGTCTATTGCCAGATTCCCAACCTGGGAAAACTGGGCGAACGCCATGAGATTCCCAAAGGGTTGAACTACGACCTCTGGCTCGGTCCGGTGGCGAACCAACCTTACTCGCCGCTGTGGGTTCCGTGGAATTGGCGCGGGTGGACGCCATTCGGCGGCGGCGCGATTGGCGATTGGATTTGTCACGTCTTCGATCCGTCGTTCTGGGCGCTCGATCTGGACGCGCCAACGAGCATTCATGCCGAGGTGAGCGACTATGACGTGGCCAGGCACGGCATGACTTATCCCTCCGGCAGCAGGATCACGTTTGAGTTTGCGGCCAAGAAAAATCGTGGGCCGGTCAAACTGGTCTGGCACGACGGCAAGACGCAGATTCCGAGACCAGCGGAATTCGCGGCGGACGAAAAAGTTCCCGGCACTGGCGCAATCATGTTTGGTGAGAAGGGAATGATTATCCACGGATCGCACGGAGGCGGCGGCTGCCAATTGCTCCCGGAAGAACTCATGGAACAAAACTCCGGCAAGCTCGCGCCCGCAGAAAAAATTACGCGCGTCAAAGGTCACGCTTGGGACTGGGCGGAAGCGATCCGATCCGGACGCGAAGCCGGTTCTAATTTCGGATACGGTGGTCCGTTGACTCAGGTGGGATTGCTTGGCCTGATCGCGCTGCGTTTTTCGGGTCAAACCCTGAACTGGGATGACAAGGCGATGCGCTTCACGAACAATGACGCGGCCAATGCGTTCGTTGTTTCGGAGTATCGTTCCGGCTGGAAACTTTGAGAGCGGGTTTGAAAAAGTATTTTGGTTGGACGCGCGCTTGAACGGAGTGCCCCGAAAGCTTTCGGGGCAGCCAACGTCCAACAACCCAGCGTTGACTCTTTTCCGGTGGCGTCTTGCTTTGCCACATTGCTGCGCCCGAGGACGGGCGCACTCCGTCCCAGGGTTTTCAAACAGACTCTGAAATACCTCGAATGAGTTATGGGGCGGCAACGTCCGTTTTGCTTACAATCATTTTATGACGACTCAACAACCTTGGCGGCCCGGCTTGCACACACGAATGGCAATGGCATTTTTGCCGCGCCTGATCAAACCGCCAGTGTTGCTGAACCCATTTTATTTCGTGGTGTGTTTCCTTCTGCTGCTCGTTGGAGGAACGACTGCCCGCGCCGCCGCCGCCGTCATCCAACTCAAACCGGGCGACCACATTTCGATCATCGGCAACACGCTCGCTGACCGGATGCAGCATGACGGATGGTTGGAGACGTTCATCGTCGCGAAATTTCCCAAGCACGACTTCGTCTTCCGCAATCTCGCTGTGGCGGGGGATGAAATAGTCAGACGCCATCGTTCGGAAAACTTTGGGACGCCAGACGAGTGGCTGACGAAAACGAAGGCGGATGTGATCTTCGCGTTCTTCGGCTTCAACGAATCGTTCGGCGGCGATGCCGGCCTCGACAAGTTCAAACAAGAC
>JANNAO010000398.1:0-19534 GCA_031384405.1 Verrucomicrobiota bacterium
CACTACGGCTACATTCCAAACGCAGAACAGTCACCTGAAGCCATTCGCGGCATTCTTCTGCTCAATAGTCTGATTCCCGCCGTGGGGTTGATGCTGCTCGCGGGCGCGTTCACGCTATACGGACTCAACGAGCAAACCTGCAAAACCATGCGCGAAGAACTCGCCGCGCGTCGCGCCGCTGGAAAATAACATTTCAAAAATCATAACCTCCCGCCGGAATCGTGGAATCGCCGGTGGCTCATAACATCCAGTCATGAAACAAAGCACACAAATCCGGGTAGTCATTCTTCTGGCGATTCTCTCGCTGACATTGCCAGCATTGTCGGCGGTCACGAATGCGCCGGTGTTGCAGTCATTGCGCCAGAAGCAATCCGATCTGCTGGCAGGTCATGCTTGGGGGATTTGCTATTCCGGTTTTCGCACCGGCCAGCATCCCGATCAGGGAAATGGAGCGGTGAATCCAACCGAAGATCAGATACTCGAAGACCTGAAGATACTCAGTCAGCAGGACAATTTTCCGCTGATCCGGCTTTACGATGCTAGGACGAATTCCGCCGTCGTCCTGAAACTGATTCACAAGCATCGCCTGAAGTTCAAGGTCATGCTGGGCACATGGCTGGCGGGCGAAATAAACAATCCTGCCTGTCCCTGGCTCAAGCCGATGCCGCCTGAATTACTCCAGGCCAATCGCAACGGGAACGTGGCGGAAGTCCGCGAGGCCATCCGGTTGGCAAACCAGTATTCAAACATCGTGGTGGCGGTGGCCGTGGGAAACGAGGCGCTCGTGAGTTGGAACGATCACATGGTGACAGAGGCTGCGGTGATCCAATACGTCCGTGAAGTGAAGCGTGCCGTTTCGCAGCCCGTGACGGTGTGCGACAACTACGATTGGTGGGCCAAACATGGCAGGGAGTTGGCGGCGGAGATTGATTTTGTTTCGATCCACACCTACCCGCTCTGGGAGAACAAGGACATCGAGCAGGCAATGCCGTTCACCATCGCCAATCTACAGGACGTGCGAAACGCGTTGCCCGGGGTGAAGCTGGTCATCACGGAAGCCGGTTGGGCCACAGTGGCCAGCGAGTTCGGCGCGCGTGCCGGTGAAGCCAAGCAGAAGCGGTATTATCAGGATTTGTTCAAATGGGCCAAAACCAACAACGTCACAACTTTTTTCTTCGAGGCTTTTGACGAAGACTGGAAGGGTAATCCGAACGAAGCCAACGGCGCAGAAAAGCACTGGGGAATTTTCAACATCGGGCGGAAGCCGAAGCTGGTGATGTCTCCTTGATGATGGGAAGTGTTCTGCCGTCGCAGCTCAGTTGCCATTGCTTGAGAATCTTATCCCCGGCGGCGTGAACGAATGGGGCGTTGATAAACCGTAAGCATGCACGTCCGCAATGGCAATGTGTTCAATTCATCGCAGGCCGGATGCAAACTACTTGGCCACCGCCGCTGCTGAGATGCAGCGAAAGTGTTTTGCCCGACTTCACGGTGCGTTTGGTGAACGTGATTTGATTTGGATCAGTGGCATTAGCTTCGTCCGCCCACGACTCCACGGTGTAACGACCTTGCTTCAGAAAATTCAACTCCACCTTCAACTTGCGTGGCGTCCAGGCGGTCATCGCGCCGAGATACCAGTCGTCGCCCTTGCGCCGCGCGATGACGATGTGCTCGCCGACGTTGCCACTCAGGACGCGCGTTTCGTCCCACGTCGTCGGCACGCGCTTCAAGAAATCAAAACCGGGCTGGCCTTCGTAGGCGGTCGGCGCGTCGGCGAGCATCGGCATCGGGTTTTCAAACACGACGTACATCGCGAGGTGATGAGCGCGCGTGCCGAGGACGACAGGCTTGAAGTTTTCCGGTTTGAATTGAGCGCGAGTCACCGAGCGGAATCCGCCGAGGTGATAATCCAGCGGCCCGGCGAGCATCCGCGTGAAGGCGACGGTGACGTTGTGCGGTGGCGCACACTCGTTGCCCCACTTGAGATATTCCAGATTCATCACGCCCTCGTGATTCATCAGGTTCGGATAGGTGCGTTCGAGTCCGGTGGGCTTGGCGAAACCGTGGAACTGGATTTGCAGATGATGCCGCGCGGCGACTCGCAGCACTCGCTCGGTGAACAGAATCATTTCCTGATCGTCGCGATCCAGAAAATCCACCATCAATCCCTGCACACCCCACTTCTCGTATAACGCGAACGCCGCCTCCAGTTGTTGACTCAACGGTTTCCAATGAACCCACAGCCGGATGCCGACATTGTTCGACTTCGCGTAAGCCATCACGCGTTCCATGTCGAGACCGGCGCGCGGCTTGGTGATGTCCGTGTCCGGGCCGGGAAAGTATCCGCGCAACGTCTGGTGATACCACGGAAACTCGTCCGGCGTACTCATGATCGAGTGCGACTCAATGCCGTTGCGCGCGCAAAAATCAATGTAGTGCTTCATCGTCTCCCAGTTGAGGCCCACGGTGAAATCCACCGGCTCTTGATACGGGCCGTTCCACCAATACCACGTCGTCTTGCCGGGCTTGATCCAGGACGTGTCGGCGATGGCAGGCGGCTCGTTGAGATTCAGAACAAGACTCGATTCGATCAAGCGTCCGGGTGAATCGCCGATCAGAAACACGCGCCACGGCGAAACCATCGGGAGCGCGGCGCGGACCTTTATTTTATTGTCGCCGGGTAATGGCGAGAGATCGCAGCGCAGGCGGCGGTGTTTACCTTCGCCTTCCGCTTTCAAATACATGCCAGCGTAGTTGCGCAGGTTCGCCTCGGTGATGGCGAGACTCACGCCGCCGCTGAATTCCGCGAGCAACGGCAGGTCAATCAGCTTGTTCGTCGTGAGCGCAGAAAACTTTTCCGTAACGTAAAGCCCCTCGTGCGATGTGGTGTAACTCGCGCGATAGAGCGGACGTAACGTTGGATTGCCCGCGAGGTGAAACCGGTTCGGTTCGTCCGTGATCTCGATGGATTCGACGCCCGGCTGTTGCGGAACGCCATGACGGAACGCCACGCCATCGTCATAAACGCGGAAAATGACTTGCGCTTTTCGCACCAACCCCGCGCGGGTTTCGAGATCAAGCGTTAGCTCGCTGAAGTGGTCGCGCACCGGATTGGATTTGCCAGACGGCAGCGCGTAGGTCGAGTCAGCGTGGCGGCGCGACGAGTTCTTCAACACAGCATTTTCAAAAAGATTGCCACCTTGAACATTGAGTCCCAGTTCGCCCGCGACCAGCGTGCGTCCGCGAAAACGGATTTGAAAATCAGGTTGGGAAAGTTTTTGACCGTTCGCGGCATTAAACACTTTCAACTCAATCCGGCCATTGGGTGAGGAAACCGAAAGCGGCTCACCGGCGTTGAGCGTGATGGCGGTAAGCAAGAACGCGGTTGCGATGAAGATTGGTTTCATACCTCGCAGGCTACGGCGCAAAAATAGTAGGGCAAGGTGCAAGCGAGGTGTGGCTGAATATGCGTGCTTTGCCATAAGTTGCGTTCAATCCCGGCCCGTGAACCCAATCACTTTCAACGCCGGCGCGATCTCAGGATTGCTCATGAATTTTTTCCAGACCAATCCCGTGCGATGATTCTCGATCATGACGGTGATCACGGCCTGATTTAATCCCATCCACACAGGCTCATACCAATCTTGCGTCGCGTTGAACCCGTCGTGAAAACCGTAGATGCCCCAAGTCTTGTCGCCCAGATCACGGTAGAAATGTTTGAGCGCAGACATGGATTCCTTCGGCGTGTAAGGGAACGCACCGAGCGAGGCGGAGATGCAGATGGTCCCGTTGTCGTCGCGCGGGAGCGGGCGTCCGCCGCCGGAATTGATTCCAGCAGACAAGCCCCAGCAATCCGTCGCGTAGCCCCGGTGTTTGCGTGGATTCTCCATGCAATAGGCGCGGTTGATCAGCGCGATGTTCCGGCTGTTCTGGAAATAATCCGTGTAACTGTCCCTCTTGCCGCGCGGATCAAATCCCATGAAGGAGAACTGCGTGAAAAATAAATCGCCGCCGTTGCCCTCGCCGACATCGAGTTTGATTCCGTAGAACACATTGCCGTTGGTGTAATGATCGCCCTGCGTCGTGCGGCTCCAGTTCCTGCGATATTGGACGGCGGTTTCGGACTGGCCGGCCCAACCCGTGTGATAAAGCGTCGCGGGCACTGGATGCGTCGGCGAGGCGATGGCCAGCAGATACACGATCATGGTTTCGTTCCAGCCCACGAGCCGGTGGTTCATGTACCAGCCATGATCCGGCGACCAGTGCCAGTAGAGAAAATCGCTCGTCGGTTCTTTGCGATGCCAGACCCATTCCACTTCCCGCCAGAGCTGGGTGATCGTCTGGCGAATCTCGCGCTCCGCGTCGTTGTCGCGATCGAAGTATTGTCGCGCCGCAAGCAACCCCTGAATGAGAAAGGCGGTTTCCACCAGGTCGCCGCCATTGTCATACTTGCCGAAATAGGCATTGGCCTTGCCGGTCTGACCGTTCAAAAAGTGCGGCCACACACCGCGAAATCGGTCAGCCGTGCGCAGGAAACGCACGATCTTGAGCAAGCGTTCGGCGCAATGTTCGCGTGTGACGAATTGCCGCTCCGCACCGACAATCAACGCCATGATGCCGAAGCCCGAAGCACCAACAGCAACGAGGTTTTGGTCGCCGGGAAGAATCTCAATCGCCATGCCTGCGTTGGGATGCGCGCCTTCCCAGTAATAGCGGAAGCATCCTTCCTGAACCATGTCCAACAACTCGTCGTCATTGAATCGCCTCGTCTCGCCACTAACCGGTGGTGACAAGGGCGACTCGTTCCCGGCCAAATCCATTGCGCTGATGCGGTAGAACGCGCGACGCGGTTTCGCTCCGATAAAATCCACCGCACGATTCCGATGACCTTGTTGCGTGTTGATCGGAGAGTAATTTTCACCATCCCACGAGCGGTAGATTTTGTAGTTCAACAAATCCGCTTCCGTGTTGGGCGTCCACACAAGATCGAAATGCCGATCCATTCCGATCACCGACAGTCCGGCAGGCGCGGCGGGAGGTTGTCGGTCTGATTGAGCACGATTGCTGATGCGCACGTCATCCACGTAGAGCGTGTGTTCCTTGCCGTCGTCCAGTCCCTGCACCAACCAGAAACTCGCAAGTTTCGCCGGGTTGAATTTGCAATCCTCTGTTCGCGGATACGCCGATTTGAAATTCTCAAACGGGATGTTGATTTGAACCCACTTGCCCGCCGGCAAACTTCCGATGCTCGCAAGAAGTGTGGTCACGTCCGAACCGACGTCACTCGTATCCTGCAAGTTGATCCGGGGCGATTCGTCCGGAGACAATCCCTTCTCGGAGTAACACCAGAACGAGAGCGTGTCGCCGTCGAACTCTAGGTCGCGACCGTATCGCGCCATAGATTTCAACTTCACGCGCCACTCGCCACCGCGCGCCGATTTCCATTTCAAACGCAGCGAATTGGGCGGACTCAGAAAATGCCGGGAGTCAACGGGCAGTTTGCCCTCGATCAATTCCACCGTGCTCGGTGCCACGACCATTCCCAGACTTTGATGACACGTTTTGTCCGACGGACTGTTGTCGAAAAAAACGTGCTGGTCATAATACGACCGTGACGCGCCAGACACATTGCAAACCAAAGCCAGGCTCGCGATCAAAAGCAGCAGCATGTTTTTAGGACGATTCACTGGCGCGCGGGATTGTTTTGCGACTGCTTCAAGACTTTTAACCATTCGTCCAGACTTTCGTCGTAGTCTGCGAGCAGTCGTTCCTCGACGGCAGTGCGCGCGTCTTTTGGAAAAACTTCCGCCCCGTGCAATGCGCCGATGAATGCTCCGGCGAGTTGCGGATACGAATCAGTGTCGTGCCCCCATTCCGAGGTGAGCGCGAGGGTGGCGAGCGGGTCGCCGTCGCATAGTCGCGCGCAGGCGAACAGGATGACGAACGGCACTTGCGCCTCCCACGGGCCGGTCTCGGCGAACTCGCGATCAAATCCGGCGAAGAGTTTCGCGGGGCAACGATCGGCTTCGCGAGCGAGTTTTTCCGCCTTGTCGAGAAAGCGGCTCGTCTGGCGTTCGCACCACGGAATTTCTTTGAAGCGCAACGGATCGGTTTTTCGCATGGCGGCTTCGATGGCGAGCCAGCCTGCGAGGCGATTGGTTTTATTTTCCGGTTGAACGAGCGCGGCGCTGAGTCCGGCCACGAGAGCGCAATTCATGTCGCGCCCAAATCCGTTGTCGCCCCACGCAATCTCCCACGCGGCGAGATAAGCGCGGCGCGGCTCGCCGGGAAACACAGCAGCGAGCGGCGTGAGATTCATCTGGCCGACGCAGGTGGGCAGGCTGTTCCACAATCGTTCAGGAGGCAGCGCGCGGGCGGGGTCGCGTTCGCCGAGAACCCAGCGCGCGGCGAGACGGATTTCCGCGAGCCAATCGTCGTTGAGTTGCGCGTAGTGCGGATGGCGTTGGATCAATTCAGCAGACGGCCAATCGCAATAAGCCTGCGCAAAATCTTTTCCTGTGAGCGGCCCGCGACCAGCGGCGTTCGCGCGGCGAAGCGCGTGCAGCAAAATAATTTTGTGACGCGAGTCGTCGGTGATCGTTCCGGGAACGGCGTTCGTGTGCCAATGCGCGTAGGGTTCGGGCACAGGACGCAGTTGGCGATAGGATTGCAAACGGACGCGCTGGCGGAGCGCTTCCATTTCGGGTGCGTCGAGGATTTCGTTTGTCTTCCAGACTTTCGGCGGGTGCGGAAGTTTGGCCCACGTTTCCTTGGGTTGAAATTCAAACGGCCCGCCGAGCGCGTCGCCAATGAGCGTGCCGATGAGCAATCCGCGAATCCGCTCGTCGCGAGATGGCGTTGTTGCGGCGACGTTCTGCGCGCCGCTCCCGAACTCGACGCACGCGAGCAATAGGACGAGAGCAGCGCGGAGGTTCATGGCTTTGTGTGCGTTCTACAACGTCCACCCTTGGCGATACTCGTAGTGAATGAAGCAGTTCGCTTCGGGGTCGTTCGTGAATTTCAGATTCGCGCTGTCCCAATCGAGTTTGTCGCCGCCGTTGCGGATGCACACGCTGCCGAGCAGCAACGTTTCAGTGAGCGCGCCCGCGAAATCAAAGTTCGAGCGCGTGGGCGATCCGGTGCGGCACGCGAGCAACCATTCCTTGTGATGACCGACCGAGCGCGGGAGGCGTTTCGGCGGTTGTTTATATTCCTTGTGGCGCGATTGCGGGAGAAGGCGCGGGCTTTCGCCACCCCAACCATCCACGAGCATCTTGCCTTTGTCGCCGACGATGAGCGAACCATCGAAGCGTTTCAGTTCCTCGCCCTCTTCAAGTTCCGCCGGACGTTCGGGCATGAGACCGCCGTCGTACCAATGCAATTTCACCGGCGGCCTGTTGCCGTTGGCGGGAAATTCAAAGTGAACTTTGCTCGCCATCGGAATGGTTTCCGGAAAAACAGGAGTTGAACTCGCAGTGACGCTCGTCGGTGCGGTGAGTTTCAACGCGGCGAAAATGGGCGCGATGTTGTGAACGCCCATGTCGCCGAGACCGCCTGTGCCGAAATCCCACCAGCCGCGCCATTTGAACGGGACGTAGGCGGGGTGATACGGACGTTGCGGCGCGGGGCCGAGCCACAAATCCCAATCCAGATTCGCGGGCACGGGCGGCGTGTCGGTGGGTCGCTCGACGCCCTGCGGCCAATACAACTGCGGTTTGCCGCCGTGCGTGGGGCGATCCGACCAGACATGCGCCTCGCGCAACGTGCCGAGCGCGCCGTCCTCGATCCATTCGATCATGAACCGATTTCCCTCGAACGCCATGCCTTGATTGCCCATCTGCGTGGCGACCTTCGCCTCTCGTGCGGCGAGCGTGATGGTGCGCGCTTCCTTGAGCGTTCGTGTGAGCGGCTTCTCGCAATAAACATGTTTGCCGTGCTTGAGCGTGAGCATCGTGGCGGTCGCGTGATGATGGTCGGGCGTGCTGACGACGACGGCGTCAAAGGATTTTGCGTCGTCGAACAACCGGCGGTAGTCGGTGTAACGCTTCGCACTGGGAAATTTTTCACCGGCGAACTTCAGGCTGGGTGCGTCCACGTCGCAAAGGGCGACGACGTTGACGTCCTCGGCTTTGGTGATCTCGTCAATGTTGTTGCCGCCGCGACCGGCCACGCCGATGAAGGCGATGTTTAATTTGTCGCTGGCGGAAAGTTTGCGTTGAGGAGAAGGCGATTCAGCGCGGGCGAGCAGCGTAGGAACGAGTGCGAGCAGTGAAGCGGCCATGCCGGTGTCCGTGACGAACTGGCGGCGGGTGATGGGAGTTTGTTTCATGATGGTTGGGAGTTAATGCTGGAGTTAAATGGGTGAAACGGTTTCAAGAATCGTTCTCGTTCTCGAATCTAGGGGAAAAATCGAGGACGAGAACGAGGACGACGAGCCAGTCGGGATTAGTTTGCTCACGCGAATTTCCTCCACGCTGCTGCTGCTGCGCCAATGATGCCAGCGTTCGTGCCAGTGGCCGCGCGGACGATGGGAACATTGCGATGAAGATCGGACCAGATGGTTTTGCGCGCGGAGGTAATCATGCTGTCCCAATACGCGCCTTCGCTCGTGCCGAGTCCGCCGCCGATGATGACGACCTCGGGATCAAGCACATTGACGAGCCATGCCACGGTCGCGCCGAGAGCTTCGCCCGCTGTACGCACCACGCTCAACGCTCCGGCATTTCCTGCGAGTGCGGCTGCAAAAACTTCCTGCCCCGATGCAGCCTGACCGTGAACTTGATTGAATCTCGCAACGAGAGCCGGGCCGGAAGCGATCTGCTCCAACGTGGCTGGTGAACCAGAATCCCACGGTTGACCGAGATGCGGCAACAAACTGCTCGCCACTGTTCCCGTGAGACCTCGCGCGCCGATGTAAGGTTGGCCGTCTATCACAAGGCACGACGAGATGCCCGTGCCGACAGTGATGTACACAAAGATGCGATGCGATTTGCCCGCGCCGAACATCGCTTCCGCCAACGCCGCCGCTCGCACGTCGGCTTCGATGAGGGTTGGGGCGATGGTGCCGAAACATTCACGCACGTCTGCGCCGTGCCACTGCATACTGCTGCCGCTGACGATGTCACCCGCGTTATCCACCAGTTCGCACATGCCCAGCCCGACAGCATTGATCTGCAAGCGACGTTTGCCCGCATCGTCCGCAAGTTCCTTGGCGAGATGAAACACATCTTCCAACACGGCGTCGCCGCCGCGATTCGGCTGCGTGAGAATCTGGTGGCGGACGAGGACGCGCCCTTCGGGGAACGTCACCAGTCCAGCGGCGACCTTTGTGCCGCCGACATCAATGCCAAGCGCGGTGAATGGAGTCATACAATTCAAAATTAAAAATTAGAAATTCAAAATGCAGCCGTGGGTTCGGGTTCTTTTGAAGATTTCTCAAAACTTGTAGGCGACGAGGTAACGAGGCGTTCCGCAGCCGCACTCCTCACGTCGTGCCCTACAATTTTGATGAATCTCCTTTGCATTTTTAATTTTTAATTTCATCCAGTCCGTCTTTTAACGCCTGGATGTAAGCGGCGTTGCAGCCGCAGCAGCCGCCGAGATAACCGACGCCTTCCTCCTTGGCAACCTTGCCGAACGCGTGGAACTCGCGGCGCGAAACCTGGATCGTCTCCAGTTCGTCGGGGAACGCGGGAAGCCGTGTGAAGCTGTGACATTTCGGCGTGGTGTGAAACGCGGCGGGCTGCGCGGCGATGGGCACTTTGGTGGCGGCGCGCATCTCGCGGAGCAACGGGAGCATCCGCGCGGGTTCTTGTTCGCAATTCGCGCCGACCGCAATCGCGCCGTGATCCGCCATCACTTTCGCGCATTGAGCAGGCGTGAATCCATCGGTGCATTGTTTGATGAGCGGACGGAAACTCATCGTGGCCACGGCGGGCAATCCGGCTTCTTCAGCGCACTTGAGAGCAACCTTCATCTCAGCGAGGTGGAAGAATGTTTCAAGGATGAGAAAATCCACGCCCGCGTCTTTAAGGAAACGGATCTGCTCGGCGATGTGATCGCGCGATTTGCCGAGCGAGTCCATGCCTTCGCGTTCGGTGAGTTGGGTGCGGGAGACGCTGCCGGCCACGAGAGCTTTCTTGCCCGCGATCTCTTTCGCGATCTTCACGGCGGCGGTGTTGATGCGTTTGGTGTCCGAGCCGTAACCGGCGCGATTGAGTTTTTCGCGCGTGCCGAAAAACGTGAGTGCCTGGAGAACTTGCGAACCGGCGTTGAGAAATTCGCGATGCAGTTCGCGGAGCGCGTCGGGATGTTCGATGGCGATCTCCGGGGTGAACTGTCCGCTGCCCTTGCCGGTGCCGACTTTCTCGCGGCGCGATCCGCTGTCCACGTAACCGCGACGTTCGAGTTCGATGAGATAACCGCCGTCGCCGAGGACGACGCCTTCTTTGAGCAGTGCTGTGATTTTTTTCATGTTGTGGGTGTAAAAGTGGAGTCTGAGTTCGATGGTTTTATCTGGGTTGTTTCAATCGAGAGTGCGAGGACGGAAATGAGCGCGAGCACGATGCCGATGGTTTCGCGCGGGCCGATGCGTTCGCCAAACACGCCGATGACAATGGGAAGGCTTACCACCGGATACAGCGCGGTGAGCGGGGCGATGATGGAGGCGCGTCCGTTGTCGGCGAAGGCGGCAAGCACGGCGAGATTGCCGAGCGCGAGAAAAAATCCCTGCGCGATGACGCAACTCCAGGTCTTCGTCGTGATGACGGCGGGCAGCGGTGATTGCAGCAGAAAGAAAATCCCGAACGGAATGAACGCGCCAAGGAAGCAAAGTGTCGAGAGTTCGCCGGAGATGTGGTTGGTGGAAAGTTTTTGCAGAAAGCCCGACGCGCCCCAGAGCAGAATCGGGATGAACGCGAGCAGCAGCCAGCTTGAGAAAAAACCTTTGTTCTCGCTTTGCACGTTAAAGAAATAGATCGCCGCGATTGAGGAGGCGATGCCAGCGAGTTGGATTTTGTTGAACCGTTCGCGCAGGAAAATCATCGCGAGAAAAATGGTCGTGAGCGGATACAGCGCGGTGAGCGGAACGATCATGGCCGCTTTGCCGCCGCGATTCAGCGCGTCGTAATAGACCACGTTGCCGAGGCAGGAAATGGCGCCCGCGCCGAGTGCGAGCAGGATGCCGCGAGTGCGGTTGCCCGGCGTGGCAAGGCGTTTCGAGAAACACATCGCGATCATCATGGGCAAAATCCCGAACGTGGAGAGTGCCTGGCTGTGGGCACCGGAAAGGGAATCGCCGATGGGTTTGCCCACAACGGCCCAGATGCCCCACGATACGAGCGCGAGAAAGATCCAGCGTAGCCAGCGTGGGATGAGGGATGCACTCACGGGGTTGGAAAAGTTGGCTGAAACGGTAGCGGCGGGCATCCCTGCCTGCCGTAGAGGGTGGGCATCCGTGCCGCCCGGATGAAGCGTTGATGGCGTTGTGGCGTTTGAAATTCTGGCGACTCACCAAAGCGTGCGGTTTTTTCCGCCGGGGCTGCCCCGAATGCTTTCGGGGGTGAACGTCGCCCGGCTCTACGGCAGGCAGGGATGCCCGCCGCTACGGTCTGCGTGTGTGCGCCAGATTTCATTTCGCCAGCGGCGGCGTGAGTTTGAATGTGGTGATGACGGCGCGATGATCGGACGGCCAAGGATTCACGCCGTTGCGATGATCGAGTTCGGTCGAGTGCGTCGGCTTCGCGCCGTCGCCTTTCGAGTAATAGACGAAATCAATCCGGTCGAACACGCCTTCCGGTTCTTCGCCGGTCTTGGGCGTCCACGTCACACCGGGTTCATCGAATTTGAACTGTCCGGGAAACTTGCGATTACCGGGATGGAGTTCGCGATAGGAATCCACAAAGCCCGCCTCGATGGGCGCGAGCGAGGTCGGCCACGGAAATTTTTCGTAGTCGAGATGCGAGGGGGCATTGAAGTCGCCGACGAGGAAGCACGGTTCGTTGGTGGTGATGATGGGTTTGACGGCATCGAGAAGTTGTTTGAGGTCGGGCATGCGCGTTTTGTTTTCCTGCTCGACGATGAAGGCTTCGGACTTGCCGTGTTTCAAATCATACGGGCCGTAGGGATAGGCGTTGAGGTGGCAGTTGAAGAGATGCACGCGCTGGCCGGGGCTGAGTTCGAGCGTGGCCGTGCGCGACCAGCTGATCTCCCGCGACGCGACGATGGGGTAGCGGCTGAAAATCGGGCTGCTGTCCGCCGCGACCATGTGAAAGCCGAGTTCCCGATGGATGAAAGCGGCGGCGTTGGTGTCGCACTCCTGCAATCCGACGATGTCCGCCCCACTGGCGCGAATGGCTGCGACGCACTGCGTCAAACCGCCGCTGCCGCTGACCCAGATGTTGAAGGTCATGACTTTCAACTGGGTGATGGGCGCGGCGTGGAGAGTGACGGCGGCGAACAATCCGAACGCGGCGGATGCGAGTTTTTTTAAGAGTGGAAATGTCATGGCGGCGATGAAAACGAGTGTGGCGAAGCGAGGTTGGATACTCCATGCCTTTTTTAGGGGGCGAGAAGCGTAGGCGGGTTTTGTTAAACCGTGAATGGACGTGAATGGGCGCACGGCTTCGGCCCGGCGTTCAGCGTTGCAGGTATTTGACGACGGCCTCGGTGCGGCTGTGGACGTTGAGTTTCTCGAAGATGTTTTTGACGTGGCCCTGTGCGGTCCAGTTGCTGATGCCGAGCGCGGCGGCGATTTCCTTGACGAGACTGCCCTTGCTCAGATGCGCGAGAACCTCCTGCTCGCGCGGCGTGAGTTTGGCGAGTTTCCAGAATGGAGGGGACGAGGGGAGCATCGCCGCGAGTTGCTGAAAGTGATTCCTGACTTCCGAGGCGATTTTGTCCTGGGTCAGAGGTTTCGTCAGATTGGCAATCGGCTCAAAGAGCCGGAGGTGCGAGGTGCGGTTCAACATGTAAAGCGATGAGCCTCCGGGCGTGGATTTGAACAGATCGTCCGCGTCCGCGAACACGGAGTACGGCAGCACAACCAGACCGGGCCGCAGCCGCTGCAATTCCTCGAACGACGCGATGCCCTCCTCGCCGGGCAGATCGAGATTCGCCAGTGCGATGTCCAGTTCCACGCTGCGGATTTCGCGCAGCGCGTCCGCGATGCTTGCGAACATTGACACGCATCGAAAGCCGTCCTGACTGTTGATGCATGCCACCAGCGCGGCGCGGATTCCACGGTCGGGTTCAATGAGTGCCACGCGACGATTTTGCGAACTGGCAATGGGAGTCTCGACTGTTTCCGCTGCGTCGTTTCCGCAGCGCGTGTGAAACGTGGTGTACGTCCACGCCACAGGCTTGTCCTGCCATCGCAACGCCACGGACAGTTCGCGGGGGAAAGTTTCCTTCGCGTGCTCCCAGCTTTTGTTCACGATGGTTCGATAAATCCGCATCGCCAGATTGGCGGCCTGAGCTTCGTTGCTTGTTCCCAATGGAAAGTAGCGGCTGCGGTGTCCGTGTTCGATGCGGACGGAGAAATCGTTTTTGGTCTGACCACCGGGCGGTTCGGGATACTTCCGTTGAATGAGGCGGTGCTTCCAATACGCCGCGTCGTAGGAAAGCGAGGCGGGAGACTTGGTTGAATTGGCAGCCGCTGGCAGGCGCGAACCAGTCTTGTGTTGCGTGTGATTCAACGCCTCCCAGCCTTGTTCAATGATGGTCTGGTAAATCTGACACGCCTCGCCTGCCGCTTGAGCGCGATCCGGCGAACTCAACGTGATTGCTTTGCGCTTGCCAAGCACTTGGATTTTTACCGACCACGATCGGACTTCCACCAAGTTGCCCTTGTAAGTGAACACATTCTTGTAAACCCGGTCATGCCAGTAAGCAGGGTCACGCTTTGAATTGGTGGCTTCGCGCCTTGGACGTTTCTTGAACACAGCAATTTCATAATGCAGGAGAGGTGCGTTGGCAAACGAAGATTGTCTCATGGTCGTGGAGAGAGTGATCGAAACTGCCGTCCTACTTTCGTCGTCGTCCTGGGACTGTTTGATTGGAATTCGAGGACGAGGACGATGCTCCCTCATGCGCGGCAGGTTCAGTCACACATGAATGGCAAAGACCAGGGCAGACTCATCTTAGTTGTTCGGATTTGGGTTTTCATTAACACCGTGGCTTTAGCCCGGTGGAAAACGGCGCAACCCCGCCAGAACCGTTTCAACGGTTTCTCCCGGCAGTCCCCAAAGCCGTTGAAACGGCTGAACACTCCTTCCATCCTTGATACACGGGGCTAAAGCCACGGTGTTAATGAGATGTTCAGATGCGTCTGTCCTGTGGCAAAGACCGCTTGCACTTCTGATGGCAGTCTCGCACTTTGCCCGCATTAAAATATGAAACGCCAACGCTCAGTCTCTCAAGGCTCGCTCTCCCGCATGTTCCAGGAAACTGCCGAGGCTTGGAAACGTCAGGATTATCAGCAAGCCATCGAGACGTTGGAACGCGCCGCCAAACTCGATCCCGCCAACGCCAGCATCCATCTGGATTTGGGCCGGGCTTATGGTTTGCGCTACAACTATCCCGATGCAGAGCGGTGTTTTGAAAAGGCCATCCGCGTCGCGCCCCGGAAAATTGACGCGCTCGCGGCGGCCGCGCATCGTTGTCAGGAATTCGGCAGTTACGAGATGTCGCGGCGTTACTTCGAGAGCGCGACGCAGGAGAAAGGCGCGACCCCAGATGTGTTCGTGGCGTTGGCTGAACTCTGTGAACGTCACGCGCAACTGGCGCAGGCCACCGAACTCGTGGAACGCGCGTTGAGTTTGGATGCGACTCACACTCCGGCGCGACTGGTCCGCGCGCGTCTGGATCGGTTGTCCGGACGATTGGTGGAAGCTGAGACCCGCGTGAGAGAGGCGTTGAAGGGTGCGGACAATGATCCGTGGCGGCGAGCCAAGGGTTGGTACGAACTGGGCGAAATCCTGGATCGTCAGTCGCGCTACGACGAAGCGTTCGAAGCGTTCCTAGAGGCAAAAACGTTGGTGCGACCGCTGGCAGCAAATCATGCGATCACGCTGCGCGCCGTCCAAGCGCGCATTCGTGAAATGGAATCAACCATCACGGCAAGTGTTCTGGAACGCTGGGCTGCCGCAGCGGAATCATTGCAACCGAAGCGTCGCATCGCGATCTTGTGCGGCCATCCCCGCTCCGGCACCACGTTGTTGGAACAAGTGCTGGATTCGCATCCCGATGTGATCACCGCCGAGGAGACGCACATCCTGCACGACGAAGCGCACCTGCCGTTGAGCCGGGGATTTTCACCGGAGACGACCGTGCTGGAAATGCTGGAGTCCGCGCCCGCCAGCCGGTTGCTTCAATCGCGCGAAAATTATTTCCGTTTCACGGAATTGTATCTCGGCAAGCCAATCGGGGACAAAATGCTTGTGGACAAGAATCCCGCTTTGAACGTGTTAATCCCGGCGGCGGTGCGGATTTTTCCAGAGGCAAAATTCCTGATCGCCTTGCGCGATCCGCGCGATGTCTGCATGAGTTGCTTTATGCAACCGCTCACGCCCAACCCGGTCAGCTCCGCCTATCTCAGCCTCGACGGCACGGTGACGCAGTATCTGTCCGTGATGGGATTCTGGCGGACGATGCTGCCGCGCCTGCGTAATCCGCATCTGGAAGTGCGTTACGAAAAACTCGTGGACGACCTCGCGGGTGAATCGCGCAAGGCGTTGGAATTTCTGGGAGTCCCGTGGAACGAGCAGGTGCTGCGCTTTGACGAACACGCGAGAAGCAAACCCCTGCGGTCGCCGAGCTACGCAGAGGTCGCCAAGCCCGTCAGCAAACGCGCCGTGGGTCGCTGGAACAACTACCGCAAACACATCGAGCCATATTTGGCGCGGCTGGAGCCGATGCTCAAATCGCTGGGGTATGAGTGAGGGTTGAACCGCTAATCCACGCTGATGGACGCTAATCCCGAATGCGGTCGCATGAACAAAGTGCAAAAGCATGGCGCGTTGTTTTTGTGCGCGACTTACTTGTTCGCGTAGCGACCGCAGGCAGGCTTGGCCCCGATTAGCGTCTATTAGCGTGGATCAGCGGTTAAGAATCCCGGTCTCCCCCCAAACAGGGGATTGAGAAAACACCTCGCAGTCCTATCCTGAATCAGAATCCAGAAAGTCCTGCCGCACGCGAAGCGGTTTGTTGTCACGACGACGATAGTAAATCGAACTATGAAAACGACAGAGCAAGTCCGGTTCACCCCGACCAAGGCGTTCACCTTGATCGAATTGCTGGTGGTGATTGCCATCATCGCCATCCTCGCAGCGATGCTTCTTCCGGCTTTGGCGAAAGCGAAGGGCAAAGCTCAACAGATTTATTGCCTCGGCAACATGAAACAACTTTCGCTGGGTGTTCACCTTTACGCGGACGACAACAACCATTGGATGCCGCCCATGCAAGGCGAAGTAAATGACGCTAGCCTAGGGGATGTCGAGGTGAGCTGGCGTGTTTTCATCTTCAATTATGTCGGTAAGAACGCAAAAGTGTACGATTGCCCAACTGAAAAAGACGAGTCGTATTTCCTCGGAAAGCGTTTTGGCGCGATTGATGCGCCTCAGTTTGCGGGTCAAACAAAACCTGCGGAAATTCAATTGATGAGCGGAATCGGGGCCGTGTTTGTGGATTGGGCAACGACAGTAGTTCCGCCGCCGTTTGGCAGGCCGAAGCCTACCGCAAGTCACCCCGAGTATGAGAACAATTTGTGTCGCGTTGCCAGTATCGAAAGATCCAGCCAGTGCATTTTGTTCGGCGATGGTCACAGCGATGTGAATCTGACATGGACCAGAGACCGTTGGTGGATATTCCAACTCGATACAGGTCGGTTGGGTCAACCAGGATTCAATCGAGTAGAGCAAGGCGATAAAGGTGCTGTACGTCATAACCGCAAATCCAATTACGCCATGGCGGATGGTAGTGCCCACCTGTTGAATTCAGGAAAGATTCCGTGCAACACCACTGAATGTTGGTGGTCGGCAAAAGCAGATCCGCATTAACCCAGACTACGCAAAATGAATTCAAGCAACTCGACAAAGATTGTGATCGCTCTGCTGCTGCTTGCTGGCGCGGCCTTTGGGTTCTACCGCTTTTTCAGCAAAGATGATGGTGTCTCAGAAAAGTCTTTTTTCTATGACCTTAGCGAAAAGAAGCTGTTTGCAGCAGCCCGCGAAACGCTATCACCCACCCGCGGCATAAACGATTCGACCGAAGATGGCGTCCGAGCCGTGGTCATTTGCAAGTCAGGGGATCCTGACAATCCCGCGAATCACTCAATTGCTTACCTTGAAAAATATACTCCAGAGCTAAGGCAAAATATCGAACAGGCAAGGACAGGAAAAGCCGAACCCATGTCTGCCAGAGACCATGCTAAAAACCGACTTGTGGCATTCGCGGGTGAGGATAAGTGGCACACAGCCGATTCAGCAGAAGGCCAAAAGATTACCAAGTCGTGGCACGTAGCCGGAGCTGATGGCAACTACCCCACCGTTTGCTCTCCCTGAACTGACCGTGCTATATTAATCTCAAGAACCTAAACCCACACACAAGACACAATACGTATGAAAAAAAAATTATTTAGAAACCTCCGCCCAGTCGCACTGGCTGCCATCGGAGTATTCCTCGGACGTGGCGCGCAGGCGGATACTACATTGGACTTTGAATTACCGATCCCCGCAGGACAGGGAAACAACGCCGCCTTGCAGCAAACTTTCGGCGACAATGTTTCCGCAACTGGCGCGGGCGTAAGCGTCACCGGCTTCGGCACACCGAACGTCGGCCTGACTTGGGGCGGCATCGGCGAGAACGACACGCGGTGGGATTATTACAACGATGGCGGCTCTGTTTGGTCTGCCGCCCAGTTGAACGGCGACTACTTGGGTAGTTCGTTCACGCTCAAGTTCACGCCCAACAGCCCCTCTGCTCAAGCGGTGGTGAAGTCCTTCAACTTCCATCCCTACTACCTGTTTAGTGCTTACGGCGAAGAATTCAGCTACAATGTCAGCGTGCTCGCGGGAACAAATGTCGTCTTTGGCCCGACGAATTACACGTTCCTATCCAACGGCGACAAGGATCATCCCGTGGTCATCAATTACACTGGCGCGCCCGGCCAGGCGTTGAAACTGAAACTGACTCGCGTGACGAGCGCGCTTGATACGAACACCAGCCCTCCAGAAATCTTCGGTTTCGTCAGCGACTGTGCCGTCGACGATATTGTGTTCGCACAATTGCCTGCGTCGTTACAATCCGTCGGCCCGCAGGTTGCCGTCACTTCCCCGCGTGACGATCAGAACGGCGTGCTGCCGTTCTACTCCTACACAGCCACGATTACGAATGCGACAACGACTGTTGTGCCCGGCTCGATTCAATTGAGGCTCAATGGTGCGCTGGTTTCGCCTGCGCCGTCAGTCTCAACAGTCGGCATTTCCAATAACATCAGTTTTTCGGCGCCCGGCATCATGCCGAGCAATCCGTCGCATGTGTACACGCTCACGTATCAGGACAACCTCGGCGCGAACTACACAAATCACACCGTGTTCTCAGCCACCTACGTCACGCTGCCGTCGGCCTACGCAGTGCCGACAAATCTCGCGGTGACGCGTGGCTTCCGGCATCGCTCCGTATCGGCCAGTCTCGAAACGGGCCCGGTGAACGCGAACACGTTGCCGAACACCATCGCGCGCGCCAAGGCTCAGTTGGCTGGCACGTATATCAATCCGAACACGTCACTGCCCTACACTAACTCCGCGTTGATCGGCCCCAACGCAGACGGCTCATTCAACGTCAACACGGTTTGCAACTTCAGTGATGAGTTGAACGCCCCAGGCAACTTCACCAACGATGTCATTTTCCCAGGATTGCTGCCGAGTCAGTCCGGCGTCCGCACGAACCAGTCGTTCGTCACAGATTCCTACTTCTATCTGAACCTGACCCCGAACTTCTACCGGTTCGGTGTGAACAGCGACGACGGATTCGAGGTCAGCGTGACGCCGCCAGCGGGTGTTTCAGGCACGAATATCGTCGTCGGGTTGTATGATGACGGTCGCGGCGCGGCGGACACATTGTTTGACTTCGTCGTGAACACAGCAGGACTCTATCGTTTCCGGCTGATCTACTTCGAGGGCTGGGGTGATGCGAACTGCGAGTTCTTCTCCGTCACGAACCTGACCACCAGCGCGAAGGCACTGATCAACGATTCCACGGCGAACTCGATTGATTCCTACCGCATTGTCAGTCCTCAGATCACCAGCATCGTCAAGAGCGGCGCGAATGCCACGGTGAACTGGCTCTACGGCACGCCGCCGTTTCAAGTGCAGGTGAAAACAAACCTGACCGATCCCACTTGGAGCAACGTCGGCGCGTCCACATCGGGCAACTCGGCACTCGTACCGGCTGCATCGGCCACCAAATTCATCCGTGTGGGCAGTGAATAGCCGAGACGCGGAACATTCCTGATAGCGATTCCGGCGGCGGAGCAAAC
>JANNAO010000411.1:0-25449 GCA_031384405.1 Verrucomicrobiota bacterium
GCTTCTTCCCGGCATCTCGCTGGGCCTGTCGTTCCGCCACTTTGGCTTGGTGTTCGACTTGTCGGGCTGCCGCCATTTCTTTGGCCCGCGCTTCGATGATCGCTCGCGCCAGTTTCAATGACTCGATCCGCTTCTCGCGCCGCGCCAGTTCCACCGGGATGTCCAACGGCTCTTGGGATTGCTTCACATCGGCTTGCTCGGCGCGGGTGGTCAGTTCAGCCACCTCCAACTGGGACGCCGGACCTCTTATCAGTGTTTGGAACAAAGACGAACACTCGGCATGGGCCACAGAACTATTCACCAAGTATCAAGGGCCGTTTTACACCACGGAATTAGTGTTGTGTGAAGTGGCTCACATGACCGAACGGGATGCGGAAATCGCTCAGATGGTGCGTGAAAAACGCTTCTTGATCGGGGCAAGCCTGTGGGAACACAGCGCGCAGATGGAGCGTTGCCTGGCAGCGTTTGCTCATTGTGATCTTGCCGACGCCAGTATCATCGTTGCGAGCGAATCCAAACCACGATTGAAAGTCCTGACCACCGACAGGCGACATTTTCTCACCTACCGCCGCGCGGATTCCTCACCGCAGCCTTTGGAGCTTCCGACGACCGCCTAATTACGAACTCCGGATTGGGGCAGGCAAGCATGACGCGGACTCACGTCCACGACTACGAAGTTATGAAAAAGCTTCCAATCCCTGAAATCCGTGTCCAACCCTCTGCATCCTTGAACAAAGTTGGCAAAATCATTGAGGGCAAAATCATATTCCTAAAATCTCCCTTCGGCATGATTCTGCCATCCATCATTTTGCCAATCAGTTCGCCGTCCGCCTCGCAGTAATCCCCCAATTTCCCCTCACAAACGCATTGCTCCAAACATCTAAATTTGGCAAAACAATCATCACATGATGTATCGAACATTTTCTTTGCGCCTTTTGTGCCTCTTTGTGGCTAATCGAATTACTCCCTTTAGGATCAACCCGCCCGTCATCCGTCTGTTCATCCACGGATTTTTTATTTTAACGATCCTTGTTACTACCGGCTGCGGCAAATCTTCAACCCCTCCGACCTCCGCCCCCCAACCATCAACCACCACCGCCCCCTCCTTCCGCCTCCACTGGCTCGGTAAAAAGCGTCTTTCCGCCGAATCCAACGCCACCAACTTCATTTCCATCTGGAACATGCCGGAAAGCTTGCGACTGGAATCGCAGACGCTGGATAAACTCTCATCGGCACCGTGGCGATTGCTGACCACCGCCACACCGCTTTCCAACGCGCCCACCGCTCTGTTGCGACCGCTCTTGGATGATCTGGTGCAGGAAGAAAGTTACCTCGAAATTTCCGCCACCACGAACCAGCCAGCCGAAATCGTGCTGGCCATCAAACTCCCACCGGAGCGCGCCGCCCTCTGGCAATCCAACCTTCCGAAGGTATTAAATTTCCTCTCCGCGAGGAGAGAGGGACAGGGTGAGGTGCCGGGCAATTCAACTGCCACCTATCAACTATCAACCAAGAACCATCAACTGATACTGACCAACATCGGCGACTGGACGGTGCTCTCCATTTTTCCCTCTATCAACAATCAACTTTCAACTATCAACATTGCTTCGCGCCTTTCCACCACCGGCCTCCCTTTCGCGCCGGAAGCCACGAACCCCTGGATCAGCGGACGTGTAGATTTTTCAGCCTTGAGCCACATCGCCGGGTGGAGCATCCGATCCAACACCCATCTGCCCGTTTGCGAGTTTTCCGCCACGGGCGACGGCACAAACGTCCGCTCACGTCTGGAGTTTACATTTGATGACACGATTCCACTTGCTCTCAACGCTTGGAAAATTCCGACGAATATCATGAGCGACCAGCTTATCAGTTTTACGGCGATTCGGTTGCCTGACGCTGGCGGATTGAAAAATCTCTTAGGTGTGGATTTGGCCGGATGTTTTGATTCTCAACAGATTTTTGTCTGGGCCTTGCGTTCACTTCCCATGGCGACATACGCAGCCACTCCGACAGTTTCAGGGTCGCCCTGTTTTGACAATTTGAGCCGGCACCTGTTTGGCCCGGTGAATGACTGGATCGCGACGAATGCCATCGGCTCATTCGCTCCCAACGACACCGGCAACATGATCACCTGGCAGGGTGCGCCCTTCATGTCCGCCTATTTTCAATCGCGCGAATCAGCCACTGGTAATTATGTGATCGGTGGCCTGGTGCCGACACCGCTCACCAACCGCGCTCCCAGCCTGGAGCTTACGACACGCATGATGCAACGACCGAACCTTGTCTATTACGATTGGGAGTATTCTGCGCCACGGGTCGAAAGCTGGTTTTACATCGGACAACTTGGACGCGTGATTTTTGGAAGGTTGCAGTTGACGACAAGCGCAGGTTCGGTCAACTGGTTGAAAGCGGTCAGCCCGAAGCTTGGCAACGCAGGCACGGTGGCAACTTTGGCCGATCCGAAACACATCTCGGTCGAAAGATTCTCAACTCTTGGAATGACGGCTGTGGAACTGCACCTGTTCGCAGACTGGTTGGAATCCACAAACTTTCCTTCCGGATTGCACACGACTTCAACTCCGGCAAAGCCGATGTTGCGCCGTAAAACTCCGCTGCCGGGCGCACCAAATTAGGGCCGTCGCGAGTAGGCCAATGCCACTAAACCAAACATCGTCAAAGCAGAAGTCGCTGGTTCAGGGATAAATTGATTGGAGAACAATGAAAAACCTGTCTGGATTCCTTGGCTGCCTCCAAATGCCGAAAAAGTTGGGAGAGTCGTGCTGCCATTGAATCCTCCAAGTACAAAATTCAGTGCGATTGAAGTTTGCCCAACGTGTCCAGTGGGTGACCCAATGACGACAAAATAAGGCGACGCGCTCGCATTGTTCGTGCCGAAACTCGCCGTCCAGCCTCGGATCAAAATTGCAACAGTGGCGCCGGGAGCATGCCCTGATATGGCTAGGTTTGCTCCGCCGCTAAATCGTCCAATCGTAGCAGTATTCGTTGCGATCAGCCCGGTCGTCGCGAACAGATTCGGGTTAAGCGTTCCGGCTGGCGCGACAAACAATTCATATCGGAAACCGCCGAGCGTTCCGGGTGTCGGCCCCAGATTAACGAGGCTTTCATCAACCAACGTGACTAGCGTGCTCGAATTATTGAAGAAATTAATCAACCCCTGTGCGTAGCTGTTCGCGCTTAACATCAAAATGCCCGTGAAGGTGAATAATATTTTGATCATAATGTTTTGGGATATTTTTCTTCTGCACAGTGATGAATTCCATCTCTGTTCTATCACCCTCGTAGCGGTTGACAATGATAAACTAGAATTCCTCGCAACTCCTATTTCAGAGTGGTGTTTCAATTTCCGGGCATTAAACTTAAAACATGAAACGCGCGTTCCGAAATCTGACCTCTGACCTCCGACTTCTGATGCTGTCGTCCGCCATTCTGTTGTCCACTGCAACTGCGCCCGCGCTGACCGATGGAAATCCCTATTCCACCATCGTGGGGCGAAACACCTTTGCCCTCAAACCACCGCCCCCACCCGCCGGGCCAGTCGCGCCTCCAGCCGCCCCTCCACCCAACGTCTCCCTTCAAGGCATCAGCACCATCCTCGGTCGCGCCCAAGCCTTGTTGAAGGTCAAGATCGCTCCCAAGCCCCCGGACGCAGGCAAAGAATTATCCCTCGTCATGGATGTAGGCCAGCGAGAAGGAGACGTTGAGGTTTTGTCCATTGATCCTGCCACCGGCACGGTCAACCTCAGCAACCAAGGCTCACCCCTCACCTTGAACATCAAGGACGCAGACAAACCCGCCGCTGGCCCTGCCATAGCCGTGGCCGCAGGTTTACCTGGTGTGCCGGGTGCCAATCCCAATCTGTTGAACACCATTCCGACCCAAAGCCTGCCGCCAAACATGATGCCGCCAAACAAATCAGCCGGCAGCGGCACAAGTATCACTCCCATCGGTGCTGGTTCGGCAGTGCCCACACGCCCTCTCCGTGGTGGAACAACACCCGCAGGTGCTGCCGCTTCCAATCCTGCTGGCGGTCTAACAGGCTCCGGCAACACGCAATCCTCCTACCAGCCACCAGACTCAGGTCTTTCCCTCGATGAAAAAATGGCCGTCCTCGCCGTTCAACACAAAATCAATGAGACTTCTCCAAGTGCTGTGCCACTGCCACCGATGCCGACTAGGTACCAAATAAAGTAGCGCATTCACCCGGATGACATCGAGCCGAGCCGTGAATCGCCAAAGCAGGCTACGAAGTTGAACCGCTAACCGTCACTAATCTTCGCTGATGACTAATCCTAAATCGGGCAGTTAAATCCGCCGCGCGACGCCGAAAATCACATGCCAGAGGCGTGTTCTCCCCATGTCCCACGAAGTCGCGCGAATTTAACTTCGGAGTTCGGGTTTAACAATCAGTGATAATCCGTGAAATTCGTGTCAAACCCTCAGCATCCCGAACAATGTTGGCAAAATCATTGAGGGCAAAATCATAGTCCCGAAATCCCCCTTCGGATCATTCTGCCATCCATCATTCTGCCAATCAGTTCGCCTGCCTCCGCCCGATGTTCCCATTTTGCATTTTTAATTTTGCATTTTGAATTGTCCGTCCCCCTTCGGCATCATTCTGCCATCCATTATTCTGCCAATCCTATCACTTTATCAGCGTAAATGAGCGCAGATCAGCGGTTCAAAACATCATAGCCGCCGAAAAGCGCGGACAAGCATGATTCTGTATTGATTGTTCTGCCAATTGTGGGTTAGCATTTGCCCATGGAAACAATCATGTTAAAAGTCCCCGATGGCACCAAGGCGCGGCTAAAGCAGATCAATCGGAACATGTCCGCCCTACTGCGCGGACAAGTCGAAAAACTCCTCAAATCCTCTGCGCCCGGAGACGCCCACTCCAAAGCCAAGCATCTGATCTGCGACGGGCCAGGCAACCTTTCCACTGGCAGGGACTACCTCAAGCAATATGATCCGAAAGCTCATCGTTGACGCTGGGCCGATTGTGGCCTACCTCGACCGCAACGATTCGCACCACGAATGGGCGCGCTCGCAGTTCGAGCAATTCAACGGCTTTGAAACATGCGACGCTGTCTTGGCGGAGGCGTGCGCGCGGCTGGCCTATGGCCGCATTGACCAGATGCGTGCCGTGAAGCTCGTCACCGAAGGTGTTTTGAAACTCACATTTGATCTTTCGTCCAATATCAGCCGAGTGGAATGGTTCATGGAAAAGTACGCCGACACGCCCATGGATTTGGCGGATGCCTGCCTTGTGATCATGACGGAGAAAGAAAAAAACTCACTTGTCGTGACGCTCGACCGCAACGATTTTTCCACCTATCGCCGGAATGGTCGCGACGTCGTGCCATTCATCTCACCCAACGATGTGACACAGTGAACCCTTGGACCGACCACGCCTGATCCCAAAACCCACCAGCCGAATCAGCCACGAAAAGGCACAAAAGGCGCAAAGGGATTCGGATCAAAGCCAAAACTCAAAAACTCAAAAAACCGCAGGACGTGTTTTCAAAATGGGTTTCCCAGCTTGAGCGCCAGAAGAGGTGCGATAGAGGGTAGCCCACAGCGTGAGCTATGAGCTAACTTCTACCGCTGCTCCGCAGCCAAAACAGATTTTGAAAACACGCCCTTTTATGAGTTTCTGAGTTTCGGCTTATTCCAATGACCATCAGAAGTCATTGCCTTCCTGCTTTTTGTGCCTCTTGTGCCTTTTTGTGGCAATTCAACCGCTGGTTTTAGGTTGAATAGAGTTGACTGGCTCGGCAGCCGTGGGAATGTTCCCGCATGACGATGATTGCCAAAGCTGACAAGAGCCGATTGACCATCCGTGGCGTGCAGGATGGTCGGGAATACCTTGTCAAAAAAGAAGGTGCTGGTTGGTGGGTAGAGCCTGCACCGGAATCAACACCTTCTCGGAAACGGGAAGTAATTGCCGCCACCTGCGATTTGAGCGAACACCTGAATGCCCTCGCCGACCAAGGCTTTAGCTTTGAACCCACAACAAAAGAAACCGTGCCACCATGCCGATTCTAAAATATCTGGCAGACACCAACAGTGTCAGTGATTACTTCAAGCCGGGGAATCCCGTGAAGGCTTGGTTTGCAAAACATCCTGGTCAGATCGCTTTGTCCACACTCACCCTTGCAGAAATGCGGCGCGGCATCGAAATGCGGGGCGACACAAAAGCGCGATACGCCTTGGAGCGCGTGTTCAAATTCATTCTCGAAGATTACCGCGAAGCCATTTTTGCCTTTGATGAAGCTGCCGCCACTGAATGGGGGCGGATGATGGCCACCTCGCCAGCCATTCCTTACGACGACTCATTGATTGCGGCCATAGCCAAGAGTTGCGGGCTTACAGTGGTGACACGAAACGAAAAACACTTCCCCGCATGCGACACAGTGAACCCTTGGACCGACCAAGCCTGATCCCAAAACCCGGCAGCCGAATCAGCCACGAAACGGCACAAACGGCGCAACTCCGAAAGTCTTCGCGAGCGGGAGGGATTCGGATCAAAGCCAAAACTCAAAAAAACCAGGACGTGTTTTCAAAATAGATTCCCCAGCTTAAGCACCAGAGGTGCGATAGGGCTAACTTCTACCGCTGCTCCGCAGCCAAAACAGATTTTGAAAACCCATGCCCTTTTATGAGTTTCTGAGTTTCGGCTTATTCCAATGACCATCAGAAGTCATTGCCTTTCTGCTTTTTGTGCCTCTTGTGCCTTTTTGTGGCAAATGAATCGCCGGATTTAGGATGACCCAATCCGTGTAAATCCGTGCAGTCCGCGTCAAACCCTCAGCAGTATTGGCAAAATCATTGAGGGCAAAATCATATTTCTGAAATCCCCCATCGGCATGATTTTGCCCCACATCATTTTGCCAATCCTATCCCCTCATCAGCGCAGATCAGCGGTTCAAAACCCCGTAGCCCCCGAAAGCATTCGGGGCAAATCGGAAGAATGACGCGGACTCACGTACTCGGCTACGAAGTTTTGCAAGAGCCTCCACTTGCGTTTAGCCACTTGAATCCGCTTGCCGAAATGTCTGTGCGGGGACGTGAGGCAAATGTGTGCGGGAAAGGTGTTGACTGATTTCATAGGTGGCGTCACGTTAAATCATGCGTTTGGTCAAGGACACCAATATTTTCGTCTCCGCGCTGAAATCAGGCGCGGGTGCGAGTCGTGAATTGTTGCTTAAACTCCTCTCTCGAAAGCACACGCCGTTGTTGGGTGACAAGCTTTGGTATGAATATTTGGATTTGCTGGGTCGGGCTGACGTGTGGCAGGACTGCGAATGGACACCAGAGGAACGGGAGGCGGCTTTGGACGCTTTGGCGGCGGTTTGTGAGTTTGTGCCGATCTTCCGCATCTGGCGACCGAACCTTGCCGACGAGGGAGATAATCACATCATGGAGTTGTGTATCAATGGCAATGCCGCCGCGCTGGTGACGTTCAACGTGTCTGATTTCAAGGGGGCAATGTTCGCTCCGGCCGGCATGGGAGTCATGCCGCCCGCAGAATTTTTGAAAAGGTATCTATGAAAAAGATCGCATCCACAATCCGCTGGGACTCGGAAGCCAAAAAGAAAAAAATTGAATCCATCGCAGGCCGTCACAATGCCAGCGTGAACAAACTGGTCAATGACTGGGCGGAAATTGTGATCGCCCAGGAAGCAGCAGAGGCGTCCTTCAGAGCGGCGGCGGCGCGTGGAAACCCGGAATCCATCATCGCTCTGCTCAACAAGCTCAACGCAGACGACGAAAAGGCGGGCATCCGAAACACGAAGCCTTAGCCGGGACGATGCAGAAGGGGAGGCTCTCGCCAAGGCCACAAAGGAAAGGAAATTATTCACAGCAATATCTTGTTCTATGCCTTGGATTAGTACCCATCAGCGCAGATCATCTGTTCAGAGTCGATTTTTAGGGCCAAAAAGCGCATTGCAATGGCAGTGTTGTGTGTTATCAATTTGATAATGAAAACTCTCTTGATTCGGGATGTGCCGGACGAATTGCATGAATTGCTCGTTTCCGAAGCCGAGCGCAACCGCCGCAGCAAAGAGAAGCAAGCCTTGTATTTGATTGAAACATCGCTGGCCACTCACCCGGCTGATACATGCAGCGAATTGTTGGAGCGCATGTGGGCTGAACCTCCGCCCGATGTTGATCCCGATGCCATTGACGCCTATCTCACCACACGCGGCAAGCGTTCCAACCGCCCCGCATGATCGCCGACACGACATTCATCAGCGACTTGATGAAAGAAAGGCGACGCGGCGTGCGTGGCCCCGCCAGTGAATTGATCAGCCAGCATCGCGATACCATCCGAACCACCATCATTTCAGCGGCGGAATTGGCGGTGATATTCAAAACTTCGGAAACCGCGTGGCAATGGCTGGCCAAGTGGAAAATCTATCAATTGCACTCCGGCATTGCGGCGGCGGCGGCGGATGTTGAGCGTGTTTTGCGTGCCTCCGGTGATCAGCTTGGCGAGAACGACAACTGGATCGCAGGTTTTGCAGCTTACTATCGCGAGCCTCTCATCAGCCATGACGCAGCATTTGATAGAGCACCAGGCGTGCGTCGCATCCTCTACGAACGCCCTGCTTGAATCTAAATCCGACAGTTGAATTGCCACAAAAAGCGCAAATGAAGCACTGAATCAAGCGGGCAGAGACTTGTTCTTTTGCAGATTACCCCAGAAGTTTCCGGCCTTCCATCCGCGTAAATCCGCGCCATCTGCGGACAAACCAGCGTTTCCCCATTCTCAAATCGCCAATCGTAAATCATCAATCCCCCGTCCCATCCACCAAGTCAGCAATCCATTTCCCTTCATCAGCGTAGATAAGCGCAGATCAGCGGTTCAAAATCATCCGATCACCATAAACATTCCCCTTGAAACAACCCTAGCTGGTGGGATAATCCCATCATGAGATTGACAGCCGATGATAAAGGTCGCTTGACCTGTGCGGAGCTATTCCCTCCGCGAAAGACTTTCGATGCCCGCAGGCAGCCAGATGGCACTCTTCGCCTCGTGGAGATGGTTGAAAAAGAGGTTCCAGTGGTTAAACCCGTTCGCACCAGTGATGGGTTTTTCATGTTGCCAGTGAAAATTGATAAACAGCTCATTCGCGCGGCAATCCGCGCTGACAGGGACGCACGATGAAATATTACTGGGACACATCCGCGCTTATTCAAGCGGCTATCATCCCCGAATTGCGTTTTCGGCTGCGACAAGAACGGCCTGTCACCCGCACTCACACCCTAGCTGAAGCATTTTCCGCGTTCACAGGTGGCAACCTTGCCCTACGTGTAGATGCAGACGAAGCGGCCATGATCATTGAAGACCTTGCCGCTGATTTGCAGTTTGTTGACTTGGACAAATCCGAAGTGCTGACCGCACTTAAATCCGCCCGCGCAAAGGGTGTCCGAGGGGGACGCATTCATGATTACCTTCACGCCGTTGCAGCGGAAAAAGTGGGTGCTAAAAAACTTCTTACCGTGGACAAAAACGATTTCAACGACCTTACCACCCTCCCCATCGAACAACTGGATTAGCCTGAGCGTAGAGAGAAACCGCTAATTTTTGTTTGGATCGCGCGGACACGTCCGCGCTTTCCGATGGGGAGACACGTCTCCCCGTTGCCAGCCCCATATCCGCTTCAGTCTCCGTTATCTCTGTTCCCTCCTGTTCAATTTCGGAATTCGTGTAAATCCGTGCAATCCGTGTCAAACCCTCAGCAGTATTGGCAAAATCATTCAGGGCAAAATCATATTCCTGAAATCCCCCCTTCGGCATCATTCTGCCCTCCATCATTCTGCCGAATCACAGGGCAGACGCATCTGATCTTCTCATTAACACAGTGGCTTTAGCCCGGTGTAAGGAAGGAGGAGTGTGGTAATCAGCCGTTTCAACGGCTTTCGGGTGCGGCGAGAGAAACCGTTGAAACGGTTCTGACGATAATTCGCCCACTGTTCCACCGGGCTAAAGCCACGGTGTTAATGAAATCCCCCCCTCAGCATCATTTTGCCCTCCATCATTTTGCCAAATCAGTTCCCCCTCCCCATTTTGAATTTTGCATTTCCCAATTTTTAATTGTTTGTCCAACCTCCATCCTCGCCCGGCCCCCGTCCGACATTAATCTCCCCCTAGCGGTGAGTTGACAACTATTGGCGCGAGCTTATTTTGAGCGCGTGAATGTAGCCCTATCAGATCAACATGATGCTTTGGTTCGGGACTTGGTAGCCTCCGGCCAATACAACAACACTAGCGAAGTGATTCGCGACGCGTTGCGGCGTCTGGAAACGCAAGGCGGCGTGCGCCCCTCAACGTGTGCAACCCTAGCAGACGCGCTTGAACGCGCTGATTTGAACGCGAATGAAAGAGCGGACTTTGCAGCAGACGTGAACGAATACCGCCAACGTTCCAATGAAAGGGTTTCCCGTGTTGATGCTTGATTCGGATGCGTTCATCAATTGGGAAGGGCGCAAGTTTGATTTGGTTTCGTACCTTAGATCGCGGGCCAGCGAGAGCGTGGGCGTGTCGGCAATCGTCTGGCAGCAGCTTTGGTTTGGCGCGGAACATTTTGAGGCAGCGCGCTCCGCGAAACGACGGCGGTTTCTCTCCTCTCTTTATCCAGCGGTCAAGGTAATCCCGTTTGACGTGTCGCAAGCGAGAGAAGCGGCGGCGTTGGATGCGCGCCTGAAATCAGCAGGAACACAAATCGGCTACGCAGACACGCTCATTGCGGCGGCGGCCTTGTGTTGCAACGCGGAGTTGCTCACGTTCAACAAATCAGAATTTGAGCGCGCGGGTGTGACTCTTGCCCGGTTCTAAAACACCAGCCCCGTCCGTGCCCCGGTGTTCAGTCTGTTGTAACTCATCTGCGGACAACTCCAACTGCGGGATTCCGATCAAAGCCAAAACTCAAAAACTCAAAAAAAACCAGTCCCTTCATCCTTTTATGAGTTTCTGAGTTTCGGCTAAATTCAATGGCTTTCACGAAGCCTTTACCTCCTGCCTTCCTGCCTTCCTAATTCTGCCCTTCCCTTTTGCGCCTCTTGTGCCTTTTTGTGGTCAATCCCGCCCCCAATCCCAAATCGGCAATCGGCAATCGTAAATCATCAATCCCCCGTCCAGCCCTCGCATCTCGCGATCTTCCATTCTCAATCCGCCATCCTCGCCGCTTGTCCACTGCCATTGAATTAAGGGCGAACGGACGGATTTGGATCAAAGCCAAAACTCATAAACTCAAAAGAAACCGGGTTCTTCCGACTTTTTGAGTTTTTGAGTTTCGGCTTAATTCAATGGCAGTGCACCGCCTGTCCCCCTCAATGGGGACAAAAATACGCACGGGGGACAAAAACTTTAGCAAAAATCTTTCATCCGGGAAAATACGGGGGCAAAACCGGGGCACTTCATAAGTTGCAAACAGCTTGTTTTGAGCGATATGTATCCGCGTCAGAAGAAATAAAAAGCGTTCAAAATAAATCTAAAAAACTATTGACGGTCTGTCCCCCGTCTGTCAAAGTCACTTCACACACGGTAACAAAACAAACAAAACACATGAGAACAAAAACATTACTCGCAGCCGCAGCGATCATCGCGGCAGGTGTTGCCTCCTCTCAGGCACAATCAAACGTCTACTCACTCAACATCGTGGGTTACGTCAACAAAGTCATCAATCCTGGTTATAACCTCATCGCTAATCCTTTGAGCAGTGGGACAAACGGCGTTGACAATGTTATCGTAGTGCCCGACGCAAGCATTGTGGTTACATTTGATGGCGTTGCTTATGATTCGCGCTATATCGATACTGGTGCTTGGTTGAAATCTTCTGATGATAGCCCCACAACAGCGCCGACGGTTCCTCCTGGTAGAGGCTTCTTCTTCTTCAATCCAAATCCTGCCTTCACCAACACTTTTGTTGGAAGTGTAGTTCCTTCTCCGGGTGCAACAAATACATTGTCATTGCCTCCGGGTTATAGTTTGGTTGGCTCAGTGTTGCCAGTTGCTGGAGCGGCAACAGCAGCTCCAGTCGGTGTTCCCGCTATTGACGCTTGCATTATTGTCACATTCGACGGGATTGCATATGATTCCCGTTATTTGGATACGGGTGCCTGGCTTAAGTCATCTGACGATAGTCCAACCTCAGATCATAATCTGACAGTTGGCCAAGGATTCTTTTATTTTAACCCGGGCTTGGCCGCACCGTGGACACACACACTTCCCTAACAACAACAACAACAACAGCAACAACAGCAACAACAAAAAAATCAGTTAACATTTAACATAAAAACAAACAAAAACATGAAAAAACTATTCATTACACTCGGGTTGGCAGCCTTGGTTTCTAGCTCACAAGCTCAAGGCACGCTCAACTTCGTCAACGCAGCTGCAACGATAATTACCTTAAGTTCTAACACCGTCTTTTTGGGGACCGCTCCGAATGCTCTCGGTGGCTTCCGTTACGAGTTGTTTATCGGTCCTGCTGGGACTGTCAATCCTAACTTATTGACTGCTACTGGCGTGATTGCCACCAACACTGCAACGGCTGGACGTTTCTCAGCAGGTAGTAATCTTGCAATTCCAGGAATGCCGGCTGGCGGGACATCAGCGATTATGGTCCGTGGTTGGTCTTCTAACCTTGGTGCCAACTATGCTGCCGCTAAGATCAACTGGGACTTAGGTCTCGCTGGTTTCCTTGGGCAGTCTGCCGTTGCTCCGAACTTCCTTACTGGTGGTGGTACTCCAATCGCCATTTTGGCATCGCCCGTATTCGGTGGCGCGAGTGGTATCGTCCCTCTTAGTGGTACCACTGGATTCACGATGTTCCATTCTGCACCTGTTCCCGAACCCACCAGCATGGCTCTCGCTGGAATCGGTGCGGCTTCCTTGTTGATCTTCCGCCGTCGCAACAAGTAATCTAATCGGTCTTAATTCAAAGCCCCGGAGCAATCCGGGGCTTTTCTTTTGGTAGGGCGCGTCAGGTCCCTGCGCGCCGTCGTTGCAATGCAAAACGCGTCCGCTTGTAGCGAATCCGGCGCGCAGAGGACTGACGCGCCCCACCTTTCCCCATCCATCTCAATTTTCAATTTTGTCTTGGCGGATTTCAAATCCGTGCTACAAACGGACTGCGAACCAGTGTTGTCTCCAACAGAACCAAACAATCTAAAGCCATGAAAAAACTTCTCTTAGTTGCAGCCAGTGCCGTTGCGTTCATCACCACTGCGCGTGCGGATGGATTGATCCATTTCCTAAACCAATCTGCGAAGCCAATCACCCTTTCTTCCAATGGGATTGATCTCGGGCTAATGCCAGGGGTGCTTGGGCAGTATCGGTTTGAACTGTTTGTTGCACCCACTGGAACAACAGATCCCTTTCAGTTTACTCCAACTGGACTTCAAGGAACCAATATTACCGCAGCGGGTCGGTTCATTGGTGGCAATAATTTGGTCGTTCCGGGAGTATCTCCAGGCTTGAATGGAGCAATCTTAGTTCGCGGATGGTCAACATCGCTTGGTAACGATTACTCCACAGCATTTTCGTTGTGGAGCAGCGGTGCGGGTGGATTCTTAGGCGAGTCAGAGATTGCCACGCCGTTTCTTTACGGCGGCGATAGTGGTAATGGTGTGATACCAACATCACCGGCATTTGGTGGCGTTTACGGGATTCAACAAGGTTTCACATTAAGCACGGTTCCCGAGCCGTCCAGCATGGCCCTCGCAGGTCTCGGAGCAGCATCCCTGCTGATCTTCCGCCGCCGCAAGAAGTAATCTGATCGGTTTCAACCCAAAGCCTCGGAGCAATCCGGGGCTTTTTTTCTTTTCATTAGAGCACCGGCTTGCAGCCGGCTTTGCGTGGCTTCAAACATAACGCTACCGCATTTTAGCTCATGCAGGCCATCGTCTTGGTATTCACGTTCAAAGCCGGTCGCAGCCCGGCGCTCCGTGAGTCCCACGCCCGCAGCGCGCCGCAACGAGAGGGACGCCAGCAGTTCGTGTAGCTCCGTTGGGCTCTACCCGCCAGACAAACAGCCTCAGCAAGTTCGTTGTGTGCCATCTTCCTCTTCATCCGCTGCGGGCTATCCGCGTTTCCTGTTTCGGGTTTCGGGTTTAATCACCCAAACACGAGGTTGTTGAGCCAAAAGTCTTGAGTGTGTGAAACGCGGTGCTATTTTTATACCGCAATGGTTTTTGAGTTTGATGAAGCAAAGAATATAAGCAACCAGTCCAAACATGGGATTGACTTCTTTGAGGCGCAAAAACTATGGGACGATCCCGATGCATTGGAACTGCCAGCTCGTAGCGGGGCAGAATCAAGGCGGATGATTGTGGCCCGGCACAAAGAAATGATTTGGACGGCAATATTCACGGAGCGGGGCAATGCTATCAGGATCATCAGCGTGCGCAGGGCACGCACCAACGAAGAGGCACTTTATGAGCACGCAGACGAAAACGACATCAGCGAATCTTGAGGCGCGTTTTGACGCAGGTGAAAACGTGTTGGATTATTTCGACGCGAAAAAGTCAGTTCGCCGCAATCACCGCAAAGACCGGGTGAACTTGGATTTACCACGCTGGATGATTGAAAAGATTGATCGCCTTGCGGGACGGAACGGAATCCCTCGCCAGTCTCAGATAAAGGCTTGGCTTTCCGACCGACTCAAGACCGAATCAGTATAAATCATCGCGGACACAAGTGCTGGGACTGCCTGCTGATCTTCCACCGCCGCAAGTAATCTGATTGGTTTCAAACCAAAGCCCCGGAGCAATCCGGGGCTTTTTCTTTTCATTGGAGTGCCAGCTTGCAGCCAGCTTTGCGTGGCATTCAAACATAATGCTACCGCATTTTAGCTCATGCAGGCCATCGTCCCACCATTCACGCAAAAAGTCGGTCACAGACTGGTGCTCCGTGATACCAATTACATTTGAAAACCAATCGAACCACGGAAACCCCTCACCCCGGCCCCACTGCCATTGAATTAAGCCGAAACTCAGAAACTCATAAAAGCGCGAAGAACCCGGTTTCATTTGAGTTTATGAGTTTTGGCTTTAACCCAAATCCGTTCTTCCGTCCTTAATTCAATGGCAGTGCACCCCGTCCCTCTCCCCATCCGATGGGGAGAGGGTGGCCGAAGGTCGGGTGAGGGGTTGGCGGACGTTCTACCGATGTTCAATCGTGTTTGGTATGAGTCCCCTCGCCCGCAGCGCGCTACCAACAGAAACCGCCGCTCGGATAAATTTGAAAACCTTTTGCCAATGGTTTGCCCTCGGACTAGAGTTTCGCCATGAAAAGCTGGCTGTCTGACCAAATCACTTTTGATCCCGCCATCTGCCACGGTAAACCCGTGGTGCGCGGCACGCGGGTGTTGGTGTCCAACGTGGTCGGTGCAGTGGCCGCTGGGCAATCCACATCGGACATCCTGGAAGACTATCCTTCTCTCAAAGAGCCAGACATTCGCGCTTGTCTGGAATTTGCCAGTCATCTGACGGCCATGGACAGCGTCGAAGTCTGACCTTGGGCGAATGAATTTTTTCCTCGACGAAAACTTTCCACGCGTCGCTCTCGCTCAATTGCAAACGGGTGGGCACACCGCCGTTCACGCCTTGGAAATCTTTGCCCCCGGCACCGCTGACGATACTTTGTTTGCCCATGCCCAGAAGGAAAGTGCTGTTTTCATCACAACTGATAAGGATTTTTTCCACACCGTGCCTTTGACCTTTGCACACCATCACGGAGCGATGGTGATCACCCTGCGCCGTCCGAACCGTGCTGAACTGTTACGCCGATTGTCCGATGCGGTGTCCGTGCTGGGTGAAAGAACACTGGTCAACACTGTGTGGCTTATTACTGATACCCGGATATACAGTCGTCAGAAAACGTGAGGAGTTGATTGGCCACGGAGCAGCCTCCCTCCCGATCTTCCGCTGCCGCAAGTGATCTGATCGGTTTCAATGTCCACCCATCCAACAATCCATTCATCCAGTAATCCATTCCGCCAGTATCGATCCATGAAATCCATGTCTCTCATCAGCGAAGATGAGCGCAGATCAGCGGTTCAAAATCGGAATCCGGGATAATCCGTGAAATCAGTGTCTGACAATGGTTTCGTCATCAGTCACACAAACAATTTGCACACACCGCCGGATGGGTGCAAAATGGTGCTGTGAAAACCAGCGTTGATTTGGACGATGATTTAGTTCTTGAGGTCAACAAGACCGTTGATCTGGTCAAAGAAAAGTCTGCCACCGTTTTGAGAATGGCCATTCGCGCCGGGTTACCGCTTGTGGCAAACCGTTTTCAAGCAACCCGTCCAGACGGATATTTCGCCGATGCTTACCCATCAACTCAAGAGCGCACCGCGTTGGAAAATACCATGGCAAAGACGGAACAACGCCCGGAACGATGAAAATCAGCCAGTGGACAATCTACAAAACTCGACCACCTGGATTCGAGAAAGACCATTGGTTCGTGATCGTCAGTGGACAAGAGCGGCTGGACAGTGATCGAAATAAGCAAGTCAACGGTTTGGCGTGTTTCACACTCCGCGGTGAACCCCTCAAAACCGACGTGCGATTGAATGGTGCAGATGGTTTTGACCACGCAACGGTGTGCCAGTGCGATCTCCTCTACTTTCTGGATAAGGACAAACTCCATTCATCGTTGGGGAGTGTCAGTTGGGAGCGTCAACAACAGATCAAGAGCAAACTCAAAGAGGTCTTCCGACTGTGAGGCATTGATTCAAAGCTCTCAGAAATCTGACTGTTTTCCGCCGCCGCAAGTGATCGAATCGTTTTCAACCACGCATTGTTCCAGTTTGCGCCTCTTGTGCCTCTTTGTGGCTGATCCAAATGCTTTGTTAAAGTTGATGGCAGAATCATATTCCCGAAATCTCCCCCTTCGGCATTATTTTGCCCTCCATCATTTTGCCAGACCCTTCCTTCATCCGCGCGGATCAGCGGTTTAAAACACAAGTGGTGATGACTCCCCGGCCTTGCCCATTTTTTGCTTCTTGTGCTTCTTTGTGGCCATTCAACTCCGTCTCCTGTTTCACTGCCGGAACGGCTTCCGTTGTAGGTAGAGTTTCAGCCGCAACTCGGCACTTTCCATCACATGGGTCTGCCCCATTTCTTTAGCGAGTTCACTGGCTTTCTGTGCAGTCTTGATCGCGTCATCAAATCTCCCAGCCTCGGCGTAGGCCGCATCCAATGTGCCCCAATAGCGTGGCTCAGTGTCGCCACTCAACCGGCAGGCACGTTCGGAAAGTTCAACAGCGTTAGTGCCGTCGCGAAACTCTTGTTGCGGATGAGTGGCGCGTATCCAAGCCAGTTCATTGAGGGCCGTCAGGTGGTCCGGTTTCAGTTTGATGGCGGCTTCAAAGTGGGTGACCGCGTTTGTGGGCTGACCTTGCAGCGCATGGATCATTCCCAAGTTGTAGTGCGATTCAGCACTCGGACGTTGTCGCAATGCCCGCGTGTAAAGCAAGGCTGCGGCTTCCAGTTTCCCGACTTGCGCGCGGAGCAGTGCCAAGCTTTCGAGAGCCACCGCATTGGTAGGATTCAAATGCACCGCCGCCGCGAAGCGATCCTCGGCTGCGGCGGTCTTGCCTTGGGCTGATAATTCCTTTCCCGCGAGTATCAATTCGTCCGTCAGTCTAGGATTAAGTCGTGTCACGTTGCCTAGATGGATGGCGGCTTCATTGGTTTGATTTGATTCCGCGAGCACGACTCCAAGGTTTAACATCGCCTCCGAGTGTTCCGGTTCGACACTCAAAACACCTCGCAATTCGGACTCAGCCTCAGTCAATTTATCCTGCATCTTCAGCGCAAGGCTCAAGCCCATGTGTGCTGTCGTCGAGTCGGGTTTGATTTGAAGAGCTGCCTGAAAAAAGGTTTGGCCATCTTGGGGACGTCCTTCTTCCAGCAGTAAATTTCCGAGGGTCAAGTTTGCTTCCAAGAAGTCAGGTTTCCAACGTAGTGCTTCAAGAAATTCAGCCTCCGCTTCCTTGGGGCTGTTTTGAAGCCATAGCACAAAGGCAAGATTATGGCGGGCCAAGACATGGTCAGGTCGTGTCTGAAGCGCCTCGCGATAATGGTTGGCGGCTTCGTCTCCCTTCCCCATTTTTTGAGCCACCAACCCAAGGCTGTAGTTCGCATTCGCAAAGTGGGTGTCCGCTTCCAACGCGGCATTGAAGAGGCGGATAGCCTGGTCGTAGTCCCCGCGCTTGACGTATTCTGTGCCCAGATTGGCTAGGGCTGGGGCATTGTGTGCGGTCACGTTCACGGCATGTTGGAAGATGCTGAAACTGTCACGCCAATGGGGAAGTTGCGCGCGCGTCACTAGGATACAGGCGAAAATCACAGTGAAACTTCCGGCCATCGCCCAATGCCTCCCGCGCCGCAGCCGGCTGGCAAGTTCCGCAAGCAGCCAGACAACACCCACAAAAATCCCGATGAGCGGAATGTAGGTGTAGCGATCCGCCCGCGCCTGTGTACCCACTTGAACGATGCCGATCACCGGAACGAGTGTGCCGAGATACCAGAACCATCCGGATAAAAGAAAAGGGCGAGACTTGGCCTGTCGCAATGCGAACACTGAGAACGCGATGATTCCCAGAGTGCTGAGTGCGATGATCCAAGTCGGCCATTGTGATGAAATCGGGTAGCGGATTTCCGGGTGTGGATAAAAAATGGCGAGGTCGGTGGGCCAGATTGTTTTGCCCAGATACTTGAGATAGGAAGCCACGGCATTGGCCAACCGATCTTCAAGGGGAAGATTCATCGCCGTCGTCACAGATCCGCCCGATTTCTGAACGATCACAGTCACGATGCTCGAAGCTATGACCAAGGCCACGAATGGCAATTTCTCCAAGACCAGACGCACCACCCCATGTTTCGCCCTCTCCGCCTCGTCCGGGGAGAGTCCGACGCCACCCTCGCCCAGCGGTTGGGAGAGGGGCTGGGGGTGAGGGTTCGTGTGAGGTGTCGCCCTGGTTTTCGTTTTGCCATCTTCCATCCTCCATCTTCCATCTTCCGCTGTTGTTCTGCCGAGCGGCCAAAAATCCAACAGCAACATGACGAACGGCCATGTGACCAGCATCGGCTTGCTCATCAAGCCCAACGCGAATAATCCCAGCGCGACGCCATACCAAACTTTAGACTTTAGACCTGAAACTTTAGACTCTCCAACGTAGTGCGTGTAGGCCATCAACGTCAGTATCCCGAAGAACGCCGAGAGCACATCCTTCCGCTCCGCCACCCACGCCACGGACTCCACATGCAATGGGTGCAATGCGAACAGTGCAGCCACCATCGCACTGCGCCACACTGAACCCGTCATCAACCACAGCAGCAGCAACAACAACACTGTGTTCGCAGTATGGAACACCAGATTCGTCGCATGATGGCCCATCGGTTTCATCCCGAACATCGAGACATCTGCCATGTGCGAGAGCCAGGTGATTGGATGCCAGTTGCTCGCGTGACCTGTGGTGAACGCCCACTTGAAACCTTCCGCCGTTAATCCCTTTTTCACCACCTCGTTCGCCGTCACGTAATCGGGATCGTCGTAGTTGATGAATTCATTCTGCAACGCGGGCCAGTAGGTGAGCAGTGTGGCGGCAATGAGCAGCGCGATGCAGATCGCAAGATTTCGTCGTTGAGGGCTGGCCGGATTCATTCGAGTGCGTTGATGTTTGGCGAACAAAGCAGCCACTTCAACTTCATTCCGTGCAGGCACTGTTGGTAATTTTGAAGGGCGTCCATCCGGGCTGAGAGGGAAGAGTGAGTTTCGCCGCCGCAAGTAATCCGAGGGGTTGTCGGACGTTCTGCTGATGTCCATTCGTGTTTGGTATAAATCCTTTGCTGAACTGTGTACCGATGCGGTTGTCAGCGGAGTTTTTTGATACAGAGTGTCCCGCGACAACACACAGTTTAGGTGGGCAACCCCTGTAATTGCGATTCTTTGTCGGTGGCATGTATCGTGTTGATGTTTTCTCATCTTTGGCATTGTTGTAGGGTGGATTATTGTGCTTTGAGCATATATCCTACTTGACTGTCGAAGGACAGACTCCTGCGGAATTTAACGGTTTTTGCGACGTGTTCCGGGGGAGTTTGTGAGAGAAGAACTGACGAATGACGAATACATTGGCCATCATCCGCTCGTTGATCATTTACGGGCTTTGCCTGCCGCTTGCCATTTACCTTGGCTATGTGGTGGCGAACCCCATGGATCGCATGAGCCTAACGGTGGTGGTGACTGTGGCGGCTCTGCCGTTGATTCCGATCCTTCTGAAATGGCATCATCTCCTGCTCATCGTCAGTTGGAACATGAGCATGGTGTTGTTCTTCGTTCAAGGCTCGCCCTATCTCTGGATGGCGATGACGGCCACAAGTCTGTTGCTGACCATTCTCCAGCAGGTTCTAAAACGCGATGTGGTCTTTGCCAGCGTGCCGTCCATCACTTGGTCGCTGCTATTTTTGGCTTTTGTGATTTTTTTGACGGCTAAACTGACCGGGGGCATCGGCATCCGGTCGTTTGGCGGTGAATCATACGGTGGCAAACGATATGTCCAACTGTTCTGTGCTATCGCGGGTTACTTCGCGATCACGGCGTATCGGATCCCAAAAGAGAAGGCTTTGCTCTATACCACGTTGTATTTCCTCGGAACGATGAGTTTGATCATAGGAAGTTTGGCGCCGTGGATGCCGGGCGGACTTCACTTTTTATTCGCCCTGTTCCCGGTTGAAAACATGGCGGCTTTATCAGGAGGAGGTTCGACCGAGAACGTGCGCTTGGGTGGGGTGACGTTTGCTTCTGTGGGACTGCTCTGCTTTATCCTTGCCCGACATGGGATGAGAGGACTTTTTTCAATCGGTGAACACTGGCGATTCCTGCCAGTTCAATTCAAAGGAGGCTTCGGGATCAACCAACCTTGGAGGATACTGTTTTTCCTAGGGATATTGGGAGTGGGTCTGGCGGGAGGTTACCGCTCCGTCCCGATCATGTTCATCATGGTGTTTTGCGGGCTATTCTTTTTTGAGAAGCTTTATCGCACAAACCTGGCCCCAATTTTATTTATTGTCGGCCTGCTGGCGGCCGCAGTAAGTCTGCCTTTTGTCCAAAAAATGCCGCTGATGATGCAGCGTTCGTTGAGTTTCTTGCCGGTTGAAGTCAGTCCGCTGGCAAAGAGTGCCGCCGAAGACTCATCAGATTGGCGCATCAACATCTGGAAGGAAGTCGTTCCCACGATTCCGCAATACCTGATCGTCGGCAAAGGCTATGGCATGGATGCTAAAGAAAATGAAATGTCCGAAGCCTTTCGCGATACTAAGGGTAGCGACGACGGGTCTGGAGCAATCGCGGCATCTGATTTCCACAATGGCCCGCTCTCCCTGATCATTCCCCTAGGCATTTTTGGGGTGATTGGTTTCCTCTGGTTCTTGTTCGCCTCCATCAAAACACTGATCAACAACTATCGCTATAGCGATCCTGAGAATCAGCAGATCAACACATTCTTACTGGCGTATTTTTTGACTAAAACAGTCTTCTTCTTTGCCGTCTTTGGTTCATTCCAAGGTGACTTGACGGTATTCGCGGGGCTGATTGCACTCAGTGTCAGCATCAACGGAGGTGTGCGCCACCCTGCGCCTACAACTTGGGTGAATCCCGCGCATCTTCCATTCAGGTTGCCCAAAGCGATGCGGGCTTGATCTGAGGTGTCTTCCAATTGGGCCTGTCGAAAAGAGTCAGAGCTTGGATTGACCACTCGCGTTCGTTTCTCGGATGCATTGCGATGAGTCGCACGACGCTTGCTGAAATGAGGATCGGTATTTTGATTGTCAACGTCGCACTGACGCGTTAACACAACGTCATGGCTTTGCTCATCAAGAACGGCGAAATCGTCACGGCCAGCGAACGCTACGTGGCGGACATCCTCTGCGAAAATGAAACCATCACGCGCATTGATCGTGGCATCACCCCGCCGAAGGGCGCAGAGGTGATTGATGCGAAAGGGAAATATGTCTTTCCTGGTTTCATTGATCCGCATGTCCACATCTACCTGCCGTTCATGGGCACGTTCGCGAAGGACGATTATATCACCGGCAGCAAAGCCGCGCTCGTCGGCGGCACGACGACGCTCATCGAGATGTGCTGCCCGGCGCGCTCGGATGACGCGCTCAAAAGTTTTGAACTTTGGATGAGTCAGGCCGAAGGGAAGTCTGCGTGCGACTTCACGTTCCACATGGGCGTGACAAAGTTCGATGACAAGTCCGAGAAACAACTCCGAGAGATCGTGAAGCGCGGCATCAGTTCGTTCAAAGTATTCCTCGCTTACAAAGGCGCGTTCGGTGTGGATGACACGGAGCTTTATCGCACGCTCAAACTCGCCAAGGAACTGGGCGTCATCGTCACCGCGCATTGCGAGAATGAAACGCTGGTCAGCGAACGTTGCAAGGAACTCCTCGCCGCCGGCAAAACCGGCCCGGGTTTCCACGAGCCGAGCCGTCCCGTGCAAGTCGAAGCCGAGGGCGTGCATCACTTGATGACCTTCGCCGAACTCACCGGCGCGGCGACTTACATCGTTCACCTGAGTTGCAAGGAGGCGCTTGATCAGGCGATTGCCGCGCGCCAACGCGGCGTGCGCGTGAGCGTCGAGACGCTCATTCAATATCTCACGCTCGACAAAACCTACGCGGAGAAACCGAAGTTCGAGGGCGCGAAATACGTCATGTCACCGCCGTTGCGCGACAAGCGGAATCAGGAAGTCCTCTGGAACGGCCTGCGCGACGGCTTGGTGCAAACTGTCGCCACCGACCATGCGCCGTTCGATTTCCGCAAACAGAAAGAGATGGGCAAAAATGATTTTACCAAGATTCCCAATGGCATTCCATCGCTCGAAGAACGCATCAACCTGCTCTACACGTACGGCGTGAAGACCGGCAAAATTGACCTGCACACGTTCGTGAACGTCGCCAGCACGCAGGTCGCGAAGACGTTTGACCTGTTCCCGCGCAAAGGCACGATCCAGCCCGGCGCGGACGCCGACCTCGTAGTGTATGACCCGGACTATCGCGGCAAAATCTCCGTGAAGACGCAGAGCATGAATCTGGATTACAGCGCGTTTGAAGGTTGGAAAATCGAAGGCCGCCCCAGCGTCGTCACCGTGCGCGGGCAGGTTGCCGTGCGCGATGGGAAGTTCGTCGGCAAACACGGCCACGGGAAATTCCTCCAGCGCAAGCCGAGTCATTTTTGAAATGTTCAACCTTGCGATTTGACAATGGTAACATAAATAGAACTATATGGCTGCGGCATTTGAGATTCGGGAATACATGGTCGAGAGCCGCTCGCCTTTTGCGGAATGGTTTGATGGTCTCGACGCGGTAACAGCAGAACGGATTGATTGATACATCCTCCGGCTTGAGACAGGCAATTTTGGCGCGGCGAAAGCTCTACAAGCCGGGGTATTTGAACTGAGGTTGGATTTCGGGCCGGGCTACCGCGTGTATTACGGTCGCGAAGGGCGCACCGTCATTATTTTGTTGGGCGGCGGAACGAAACGGCGGCAGGACGCGGACATCGCGGCGGCGATTGCGCGGTGGAAACATTACAAACAAACGAAAAACTAAAATGGCACTCACGCGAAGTTACAAGGAAACCGTCATGGCGCGGATCAAACGTGATCGCAAATTTGCGCGGGCCATGTATGCCGGGGCGATTGAAATGTTGGTGGAGGGGGAGACGGCGGAAGCGCTGGCCCGGCTGCGTGATCTGGTTCATGCCGGGATCACGTTCAAGAAACTCGCGCACGAAACCGGCCTGGGTGAAAAAACTTTGCACCGGATGTTGAACCGCGACGGCAATCCCACCGCCCGCAATCTCGGCATCATCGTCAAAAGCATCGCCGCAGACTTGGGGATCAGACCAAAGGTAACGCTGGAATCAGTTGCTTGAACTCCGGCAAGCACGGCCACGGAAAATTTCTCCAGCGCCAGCCGAGTCATTTTTAGGCGCGGATATTTCGCTTCCATAAATTGTGATGCTGCGTAGCCTGCGGGCAGGCATGTCGGATGTAACCCATCTTCTCGACGCGATCCAGCAGGGTGATCCCCGTGCCGCAGAGGAGTTGCTCCCCTTGGTCTATGCGGAACTTCGCAAACTCGCCGCCGTTCGCATGGCCAATGAATCCTCCGGCCACACGCTTCAGCCCACGGCGCTCGTTCACGAAGCGTGGCTGCGACTGACCGGCAACAACGTCGCCGCGCCGTTTGCCAATCGCGCCCATTTCTTTTCCGCCGCAGCCGAGGCCATGCGGCGCATCCTGATCGAACGCGCCCGCCGCAAGTCCGCCGAGAAGCGCGGCGGCGGGCAATTGGCAGCAAGCATAGCAAGTGGTGCTAGTGCGGCCAATGCAGCCACCAGCGCGAACACGCCAAACACCATCGTCAAGCGCGATGGCTCTGGCAATTTCTCCGCCGGTACCATCACAGCCACTCTGAATGGAAACGCTTCCTCGGCAACCACGGCAGCAGATGTCGGTGGACAGACTGCCGCCAATGTTGCGACTGCCACGAGTGCCGCCCTTGCCGCCACAAGCGCAAACATCGGCGGCGGCCAAATTGTGCGGCGAAGTGCCTCCGGCGATTTCACCGCCGGCACCATCACGGCCGCTCTGAATGGAACGGCTTCGTCGGCAATCACGGCAACCACAGCAACCACGGCCAACAACTTTTCCGGATCGCTTGCGGGCAATGTCACCGGCACTCAAGGCGCGACGGTGGTGGCAACGGTGGGCGGACAAGCCGCCGCCAACGTCGCCAGCGGCGCAGTCGCGGCCAATGCCGCCACCAGCCTGAACACGGTTGGCACGATTGTGAAGCGCGATTCCTCGGGTGGTTTCTTCGCTGGCGGCACTGTCATCATCGACGGCACTGTCATCGCCTCAGCCTACGAGTACGCCACCGATCAAGCGCACGTTCTACAATTGACCGCCAACAGCTTTGTCGCTGACAGCCCCGGTGAAGGTTACGACCGCGGCACTGGTCTGATTTCACCTGCGAGCGGCGACACGACATTGCAGTTTCACGCCCCGGTGCAGTTGCCCCACGGCGCGGTCGTCACCCGATTGGTCGGAGTGTTCGCCGACTTGGCCACGACCAACAATTTCACGGACATTGATCTGCGGATCGAGTATTTCACAACCAGCAGCTTCAGTGCGGTGACCATGGCTGAAGTATTGAATGAAAGCACCACGCTTGCCTTCGATGCTGGCCGCGTCGAATTTGGCGACATCAGCATCGTGTCCGCCACCATCAACAACGACACCCGATCATACATGTTGTTCGTGCAATTCAGCGTCAACGCCGCCACCTCGAACACACGTTTCTACGGCGCGCGGATTGAATACACGATGGACACGG